>JBIKMI010000085.1:0-9997 GCA_044359285.1 Kiritimatiellia bacterium | reverse complement strand
CCAAATGCGTTGCGCCAGCCCCGTCCGGTGATGTGACCGTGTCAGAACTTCTCACCGTCTACAACCTTTTCTGCGATTCCCAGGGTTGGCAGGCTGTCCCAGTCCGCCAGTTCGAAAGCCAGGTTTGCGATCACATGGTATCGCTCCATCACGCCCACAAACGGACCGACATCCGTCGAAACGACAAGAACCAGCGCGGCTACGCCCGCGTCTCCCTCCAGGACGGCAATTCGGTTGCGCCTTCCCCTGAACAGACCCAGCCCGAACTGGTGCCGTTCTGATTTCACTACACCCCTACGCTGGGGGAATGGATTGCGGCGAAATGAGAGCGCTCGCCGTCATGGTGTGATTTTCTGGACACAACGCAGGCATTACGGCATACCTTGAATGGAGATTGAGAATAAGTTCAGCCTGTTGCCCCGCCGGGAGGGTGAAAACACCGACGGACGTGCTGAACGACAGACCGGAGAACACGTACCAATGACCGTTGCCGTTGAAAAACCGAAACCGCTTTTTGATGATGCCCTTGTTGATCAATTGTTGGGTACCAGCGAGAACTATCTATTTGACTGCAAGCGGATCAAGGACAAGTTAACCAGTGTAGTCGAGACAGTTGTCGCCTTCGCCAATAGCGATGGCGGGTTGATCGCCTTGGGGCTTGAAGATCCCGATAAGGGAAAGGGTCGGGATCGCGTCTATGGCATTCAGGAGAATCTGGAGAATTGGGACGAGGTGCGCCGATTGATCCGTACGCGAATCACGGAACCGGACTTGTTGACATGTAAACCTCTTGAGATCGGTTGCACGTTGCGAGATGGGTCGTGTGGTTCCGTCGGTATTCTCCAAATTTCCAAAAGCCCAACCGTGCATTCCGTTGTGGGGAATGGCACATTGGTGCGTCTCGAAAAGAGTAACAAGCATCTCACCGCCCCAGAAATTCGAGACCTTCAGTTTGCAAGAGGCGCCATTACCGCTGAGAGTATTTTGGAGCCTGTGGATTTTGAACTATTGGACACCGATTTCTGGCGCCAGTATGCGCAACAGCGGCGGCTCACCCGGCCGATTGGCGAGGCTCTTTATCACATTGGGTTAGCCAAGAAAAATGCCGAGGGTAAGGTATTGCCCACTCGCGCCGCCGTGCTTCTCTTTGCTGAGCACCCTTCCGGACTCATCGCCGGAAAAGCGGCGGTCCGGATATTCCATTACCGTGGAACCCGGATGGAAACCGATCCCAACACCAATCTCATCAGGAAGCCCATCACTATTGAGGGGCCTATCATTCAGGTAATTCAGGACAGCTTAACCGCTTTGGTTGACGAATTGGCGCGCGGCATTCAAATGGGGCCGCTTGGATTTGAAGTTGTTCACAAGTATCCCGTGCGAGTGTTGCGCGAGGCGATCACCAATGCGGTGATTCATCGTGATTACAGACTTCCCCGCGATATTCATATCCGCCTTTATGCGGATCGGATAGAAGTCGAAAGTCCTGGATTGCTGACAGGCCCGGTAACTGCGGCGAACATCAGTCGAATCGGCACCTTTGTTCGTAATCCGCTGTTGGTTGGTAGTTTGCGCGAATTTCCAAATCCCCCGAATCTCGATGCTGGCGAGGGGGTGCGCATGATGTTTGGAACCATGCAGACTACGGGCCTCTATCCGCCTCTCTATGTGACCAGACCGCTCGTCGATCGTGAATCGGTAATCGTGTTTCTTCGTAATGAAAATCGTCCCTCCGCGTGGGTTCAGGTCAGTGACTACATTGATAAACACGGCTCCATCCGGAATTCCCATGTTCGGGCCATTATGGGCACTGAAAATGTCCTTGCTGTATCCAAACAGATAAAGAAGTGGGAAGCGATTGGATTGCTTGTTGTTGTGGATCCGCTTGCAAGTAAAGCACTTAGAAGCTATGTGAAGCCAGGATCAGATGGAATCCAAATGTCCTTATCCATGGGCAAAAGATAATGACCTGCCTAAAAGTTATATCTCATTGCAGTTTCAGCGCTTATGCATTCAGTCTTTATCCATTCGCGTCTTAAGTCGTTCATAAAGATGATGTTACATTATTGAGCATGCCGTTCCAACCTGCGTGCTCCACGTCCGGAACTAATCGACTGGTTCACGAGGTTTAATCGCCTGATCTGCGGTTATACGCTTTGAAATCGAAAAATATTCGTTTTTTTCAAAGATTCCCGCACTCGGATTGTCTAATCAGTTAACAGGGATAAATATGGACAACGTTGGCGACGAACAATTACTTGAAAAGTATGAGGAATCAGGCGAGTTACGCTATTTCGACGCTCTAACCCGGCGGCATATTGGCAAGGTGCGGTCTATGATCTATCCCATGGTGTTGAATGATGCGGATGCTGACGAACTGACCCAAGAAGTATTCCTGCGGGTTGTGGGCAGTATTCAGAGGTTCAAGGGACAGTCCGCATTTTCAACTTGGCTCTACCGGATCGCCATGAATACGACGCACAACTTCCTGAAACGGCGGATCCGGAATCCGGTAGAACATCGGCAAAACCCTCCTGATTCACCAGGGGGGAAGAATTGGAGCCCAACGGAAACAATCATGGGGATGGAAAGCGATGCCCGTGTGGCGAAGGCGCTGGAATCCCTGTCGCCGCCACTGCGCGCGGCCATTGTCCTGACCGCCATCCAGGGAATGAGCATGAAGGAGGCCGCCAAGGCAGAACAATGCCTGATGGCGACCCTCTATTGGCGGGTGCATCAGGCGCGGAAACTATTGTGGGAACAATTGGGTGAAGAATGAAAACAGAAATTGATGGGCTTTTAAAGGACTGGAGTGCGCAGCACTCACCGGGGCAAGCACACCTGGATAAAATCGCCGACCGCATCGCGGTTGATGCGGCGCGGCAGCGCTACCTGGGGAACTCGGTGCCTTTTGCTACGGGCATCTCGCTGTGGGGTAAATTGGCCTATGGCGCTGTGGGCGCATGCGTCACCGTCCTGGTCATGGCGATCGGGGTGGGGTATTTCAAGGCGGCAGCCCGAGGGACAGGCACAAGCCTTTCGGCTTTGGCCCTGCCCAGTGCCACCCAGAGGGGATCATTACAGGAACTCTTTGCTGAAACCTCTCGGCTCTTTCCAAACCAACTTCGCTGGATTGTCCAATCCGACGGCGATGTTGCGCTTGGTGTTGAGTCAGAAGGCACGGGCCAGAACTCCGACACCCCCGCCATGCTGGTTCGCCTGGTGTTGGTTAAACGGGCGGCTGGCGAGACGACATGGAAGCAGGCTTGGGCGACCGATGTGGTTATGAGAGGCGAGGACCGAGTTGAAATCGCACCCAACCGAAAAGGGCATAATAAGGTGACTCTATGGCTTTATCCCGTGGAAAATGGCAAGGTGGCGGTGGATACTTCGATTGCGATTGACCAGCCGTTGCGGGTATCGGGTCGGCTCGATACTGTGATTGGCATAGGGGAACCGGCTGAGGTTGCCGCTTACAATAAGGGTGGTGATGAATACAAGTTGCTGCAGACGGTTGAGCCGCTCAATGGCAAACAAGCGTGCAAATCATGAACACAGCCATAACAGGGATATTGTTGGGAGTGTTGCTTGGCGGAACATTGTTGCAAGCTGAGTCCACCATTTCCATCTCCGTTCGGGAGCCTTGGTCGAATGTTTTCGGAGGCAAGGAGAGCACATTTCATGTGTCCGTGACTGGACCTAATGCCTTTTCCGGCCGGCTTGGCTGGCAACTAGCGGCCGATGGGCGGACTTTGGTGCGTGGCGACGCCGAAATTAAGGTCAGTCCGACTGCGCCAGGTGAGGTGGTTATCCGCATTCCTGTTCCGGAGGTGAAGCCGGGCGTAATCCTGCAAGCCCGATTATCCGTGCTGGTGTTGGATGGAAACCGGGAAGCGGGGCATCTTGAGAAGACCTTGTGGGTGTTCCCCGAAAATGCCCTATCCGACCGGAGTGAATGGTTGAAGGCGCTGCGGCTCAGTTTGTTTGATCCCATAGGCAAGACCGCCAAACTCTTTGATGGACTTGGAATTCCCTATTCAGGAATTCGGGCGGTGGATACCCTTTCCGAAGTGAAAGACGGCGTGGTCATTATCGGGGAAGGTGTTTCGTTTAAGGATTATCGTGGACTGTCCGGGGGCATGCTCAAGGCTGTGGCCTCCGGGGTAAGCGTGCTATGCTTGGCCCCGGCGGCGGGCGAAATCGAGTTGCCATCGTCTGTATCAGGTGATCTTTCCCGTCCGATTGCGATGGAGTTTCAGAGGGAAATTATCATCAGAAAATTCGACAAAAGGCTTGATCCGGAAGGTTGGGCTCCTGACGGACAGTCCATGGCGTGCGGTCTGGCATTTCGGGGCGAGCGCGGGCCAGTGATTGCAGAAGTGGGAAGTGCCACGGACGGGTGGCCTTGGATTGAACTGGGGTATGCAAAGAACAATGCCAAGTTTGTGGTATGCGGGTTCGGGATAGTAGGGAAATGGGTGGATTCGCCCACACCCCGGTATTTACTAGTCAAGATGTTGGAAACGTTAAGGAATAAGGAGGAGTGATATGAAAAAACTAAGTTTGGTCATGTTGGCAGGTCTGTTGGTTGAAAGTGTTTTGAATCTGATGGCGGCGGATGTGCCGGTAGAGGCAGCGGCTTCCGCACCGGCGGTTTATCCGACGGCCATTTTCGCCTTCGAGGAACGGGGACAGGGGGTTAAGGATTTCGGGGCGAAGGTCAGCGACATCCTTTTTGCTAAAATGGTAGCGGATCCCAATTTATATTTGGTTGACCGGCAGGATCTGAAGAAGACGCTTGACGAACATGAACTCAACCTTTCCGGCATGGTGACGCCGGACCAGGCGGTCAAGGTGGGGAAACTGACGGGCGCCAAGATCCTGGTGACAGGTTCGGTGATTGAGGCCGACAAGACTATGTATCTGGTGGCGAAGATCATTGGGACGGAAACCAGTCGTGTCTTGGGCGAATCCGTGAAAGGCCGGACGAGCGATGAAATCGGGCCTTTGGTCGAGCAACTGGCCGACAAGGTTTCCGCATCCATTGCCAAGAATTCCGACAAACTAGTGGCCAAGGAGGTTCCGATCGCCGACCGTATTGCCGCAGTGAACAAGGCACTCGGTGAGGCCAAACGGCCGACCGTCATGATCAAGGTGCATGAACGCCATGCTGGACAGGCAACAATTGATCCAGCGGCCGAGACAGAACTGACAATGTTCTGCAAAGAAACGGGCTTCACGGTGCTTGATCCGAAGTTGGCTGAAAAAAAGACGGATATCGTGATTGAAGGTGAAGGTTTCAGTGAATTCGCCACCCGGCGCGGCAACATCGTCAGCGTCAAAGCCCGCGTTGAGCTCAAGGCTATCGACCGCATTACTGACAAGGTCATCGCCATCGACCGTCAGACGGTTGTTATGGTTGATCTGACCGAACTTATCGCCGGAAAAGCCGCCATGCAGGAAGCTGCCGCCCAGATTGCGGAGCGGTTGTTGCCGAAGTTGATCAAGAATTAGTTCCTGACGCACTTTAGGGACACATGTGATCGATGGGCCTACCCTGGGAATAGGTATAGAGGTGACTTCTGAAGCAATTAAGTTTAGTGCAATATCTGTCTGTTTTGTTTGGTATTCTTGCATTCAATGCGGGGTTATCTATTCAGCCTGTTTATGCGGACAGCCCGTCATCCAAAGCATACGCCACGATTGAGAAGCGGGGCGATGTGTTGCCCATTGTCGCCGTTCTGACCTACGGGAAGGATCCAAAGACGGCGATGATTGAGGCCGGTTTAATGGAGTTGTTGGGCGGCTCGAATGGATTCGTGTTTGTAGAAAGGGCACGTCTTGACCTGCTACTAAAGGAAATGACCATCGTCCGGCAAGATGGGACGGACGCTCAATTCACTTCGCACATCGGAGCGCTTCTCGGTGCTGACGCCCTGGTGTTCATCGAATCCCAGGCGGCCACCAGTGAAGTACCTATCCGGGTTATCACGTCAGACGTTCACACAGGCAGCCGTCTTGGCGACCTCTTCGTTCCCCACGCTGTGTCTTCTTCCGACCTGGCGCTCGTGGCGGGAAAAGTGGGGGGGGCGGTTCGCAAACTGATGGCTCCGGTGCAGGGCAGACATTACATCGGGATCATTGGGTTGACGAATGAGGAACCTGGTAGATATCTCGATCCCTATGTAGAAGAATTAACGCGCCTGCTCGAACATGATCTGACAGTTGCGGATGATGTCATTGTCTTGGAGCGGTCTTGCCTTAACCGGCTCATGGATGAACGCTCGCTGGTCGGAACGGACGGGGTAATTAGACAATCCGCCTTTTTGCTGTCAGGTGGCATCAAACGGGATATCGGGAGGAGAATCCTGGTTGCAACAATACGGTTGGCGGATCTCGCCAGAGGCTCTTCGAGAATCATACAAATAAGTGCTCCACCGGAAGATCTTAATGAACTACGGACCAAATTAGTGGCAGGTATTCGCGAGGCGATAGGCTTGCCGGCGGGAGCGACCGTGCAGGCTGCCGTCGAAACCGGTATGTTGCTGGAGGGTGCGCGACGATTACTTCAGGCGGGGCAGGAAGGCCGAGCGTTAGCCATGGCGGAGGCTTCTCTTGCGATGCAATTCACGCCTGAAGCCGCCCTCTTTGCCTGTGAACTGGCGTTCGAGTTGAGCAGGCCCACCTCCTTGGCAAACATACAGCGGCTGCGATTTGGGTTAAAGGCGTGTCAGTACAACCGGATGGCGGTTGAGTACCTCTCGGAAAAAAATGCCTGCAGTCAAGAAGGTGTGTTTTCCATTGTGGAGAATCTGGAATGGAATGCGGGGATAATAAGTCATGCCCCGGTGCCTGGTGGCCTGGTGCCCGAGGAGTCGGAACTAAGAGCGGAGATGATAGCATGCAACACGGCCGCGCTCACTCGCGCTCTGAAGCATTTCGTCGATGATAACGCTAATCAGCTTGTATATTGGTTTGATTGGGCAGACCGAATCGCCGCTTCTCCGGAAAATCTGGCCGATATTGTCGAGAAGACCGTAATGCGGATGGAGAATGGTATTATCTCTAAGCACGGGTACAGCCCGGCCAAGAGGAGTTTGTCGGGTCTCTATAACTTGGTTATTCGCCTACCGCCCGAAAAAGGTGCGCCGCTTTTCAAGTGGCTCAGGGACCGGCCGGAACCGCGATATCAACTCCTCGGGTGGTTGGGTGAATTGCGCGGTAATGATCCAGTCGCGCAGCAACGTGCGGCTGTCGCAATTGCCCGTATTTCACCTGATTCAGATTACTTCATCCTGCCGAAAGGGCATCTCAACCTCGGACCATCAGTCATTGATAAGACCTGCGAAATTTTGGGGCCGCGTCTTGTCGTGAGCTGCATCGACGTTCTGGTGGGCGGTTCGGAGCGACAGGGTGGCGCGATCGAGCTACTGCGAATTCATGATCCTCTGATGCGGATGATGCAAGAGGCGAGTGCAGACGAAAGGCGCACTTGTGTGCCACGGATTCTAGCCGTGCTGAAGACAGCCGACCCCGTGATTCAGTCAGATCCGCCAACGCATGACAGGTGGACGGCCTTTGTTCGCGAATGTGAGGAGTATCTTGCGGCCAGTCAGCATCCCGCTTCTCTGACGGCGGAGCCTGACATTGGCGAATGGTCGAAGTTTGAGATCAATACCATACCGGTCGACGCCAGGGCAATACCTGCCGGATCGATCGTGTATGTCCATAGCGAGGAGTCCGGCGAGCCGGTCGATACTGTTGTTGTCTGGGCGTTGAATGGATGCCAGTCCAATGTCTTCACTCTTGTGAATAAGCAGAACGGGCAAATAACGGAAATAGGACGCATGTTGGGTCCTGCTCCGGCTTTACATGCTTCTGGCGGTGATTTGCCCACCAGGATCATAGATGGCCGCCAGGCCGGTTGCAGCGTCAGGCTGCGGGATCGTTTCTACTTCGGCGGGGGCGCGGGCCTGGTCATCGTTGAGAATGGTCACGTCGACGTTCTGACTGAGAAGGATGGACTACCGAGTGATGCGATTAGTCATATGGTCCTGTGCGCTGGCGTGTTGCTGTTGGTTCATCCCGGGGCGATTTCAAGATTTGATCCTGAAACCCGTCTGATCACGGTGTTGGCATCGGACCGTTCCGTGTTGGCGCGAAATGAGTTGGATGGAAAAAGCTGGAGAATGGGAGACTTGATCGTGGATGGAACGGGAAGGCGCGCCTGGCTGGCCCTAAGGGGTCGGGATGAGGTGACGGGCGTCTGGGTATGCGATCCCATGGAGGAGTCTTTCGCACGCGTGTGCCCTGGCGCATCCGGGTTCATCGACCGATTTTACCGGGAGGATCAACGCATTATGTGCCGGCGGGGGCATTACGTCTATGAATGCACAATCAACTCGGAAAAGCCTTCCTTCATGTCGTTCATCAAGAAGGGATATTTAGAGTCGCTGGGCCCCTATGAGACGTCGCACGGCTATATAATCAGCCGATACCGCCATTTGGGCTCCTTCACCAGATCATCAACATTACCCCTGCCGACGCCACCCTGGAGCATAGTTGTGAGATCTGGCCAGAATATTATTGCCACTGGCGCAACCTTTTGGACAAACAGGGTGAATACGCTGTGGAACGTCAACTATAAGGGAGAATAGGTGACGGGTAAGATGAATCGAAAATCACTACTTCTCTTTTGTGCCACGATTGCCATGCTGAGTTGTGCTCGGCAACCGATTCTGAATTTGTCCGGAGATTGGAGCACCGTGCCATCATTCGGTGGTCATATATTGTCACTGACTCAGCATGGTCAATCCATCAATGGATCCGGGGCTTACTGGTCATGCTCGACAAACGTTGACCTGAAGGTTGCAGGTGAAATTCGTGACGACAGACTGAAACTAACTTTCACGCCGGGGTACACATTGCCGAATCCGCGAACGTTCGTCCTTGTGATGAGCCCCAAAGGGAGCAGACACTTCTTGAAGTGTCTCGACAATCCGTACCTTTCGCTGATCCCGAAGGATATCGTGAACGAGTATTATAAGTATGACATACTGAAGAAGGAATTTGACGAAAAGGATTCCCGGCCAACACCACCGTATTCGGAGCCCACTGCGCGGCCTCCTCAACAGTGAGTTGCAACGATGGCTAAAAGAACGAAAATGATCGGGCGGGTGATCGTTGCGATCATTGTCATTGCAGCAACCATTTGGATTACATGGATGCCGATTTTCACCACTCTTGTTTTGAATGATGGGGTCGCTTTTTTTCGGGATAATTATCAGCCTAATAAGGACATACATGCATGTATTTGCGAAGAAACATGGGCTATATGGTATTTCGCGGGGACCAAAGGCTTGCCTTCGTTAAAGAGGTTCTCTCAAGATCCATCACTTATTTCGTCTGGGCGTAGTACCGCCAGCAATCTATTCATCCACATCTCCGGCGGCACCCATCTGCCGACTCTGCGCTACGAGCTTGCGCAAGGTCACCTTACATGGCTGGGCAGGCAGTATTGCCGATACTTGCTCAATAAAGATAAGGAGTTTTTGATTCAAAGAGGAATTTCGATTCCGGAAGGAACAAAACATTAGGATAGCGAATCAGCGGCCATATCGCAGTCATTATGATACCAAAAGGGCATTACCCGGACTGACGCTCGACAACTTTTTGTCCCGGGCGCATCAGGATCGCTTTACTCCCCCACAACTATTTCCCCATGCGCAATACGAAACCGGAACGCGGTGTTCAATCCGTCCGTGGCGAGGCGCGTACCGCGCTGATCTCGCCCCGGTCGGATTCAACACCGCTCCATCTCAGCGCGCCGGAGACCGGCGCTCAAACCGCTACGCTCAGCCTCGTCATGGAACCTGCTTTTGAAGGTTAGGTTCCACGCCGAGGCTTCGCTTCGCGGCCTTCGGTCTTTTCATGGACACCCTATGGACCCGGGCGCTTCAAAGGGCCGTTCGGCTCGCCGCTTATTGCTCCAACTTTC
>JBIKMI010000362.1:0-2666 GCA_044359285.1 Kiritimatiellia bacterium | reverse complement strand
CCTCCGGCGGAATAACAAATTTCCTTCGCGATCTTTGCGAACTTCTGTTCAAATGTCTTTTGTTCAAATCATGACCAAGATGCGATTGATTCAAGTCATAAGGGATTAAAAATCATCCCGCCAGCTCCATCGAACCGCTGATAGAAGAGGTGCGAATCCAGGCGATACAACGAGCCGTCGGCGTAACGCCGCCAGGGCATCCTCACAGCGCCCTTGGTCCGGAGCCATTCAAGATGCAGCGTGTAGGTCTCGGGTGTCTCGAACCACGAGTACGTCTTGCCAAACCGCGTGTTCCAACGCAACGGTTCGAAGCGCTCGAAGAGATCCTGCTCCGGCGTCGCGCCCGGACGGATCACGAGGGCCGTCGGCGCGTACTTCACGCCGTAGAAATCCAACACCTTCCGATGCTCCGGCTTGTCGGCATCGAGCCGGATCTCCACGAACCGGTTGGCCAGGAACGTCTGGACCTCAGAGTCCTTCAGCACTTGCTGGAAGTTCCAGGAGGTGACGGACTTGCTGGAGAGCACATTGCAGAGCAGCAGCTTGTTCTCCGCCTTCGCCCGTGCCCGCGCCGCCTCGAGGTCCGGCGCCTGTTCTACCATAGCCGGCGCCGCCACGGGCTTGAACCCCTTCTCCAGCACCAGCACCAGGCGCGGTCGCAGACCGGGGAAGGACGGGTTGTCGGACGAGACCATGTTCACATCCGGTGTGTAGTCGGGCTTCTGCGGGTTGGCCAGTTCCATGATGACGCCCAGGTTGGGTACATCGCCCGCCACCCACTTCTGCACCGTCGCGGTCAGATCAAGCCCGTCCCAGCCAGTCGCCGCGAAGGCGATCGTACCGACCGGCACCTGCACCCGATCGCTGTCGCCTGTGGCATACGGTTTTTCCCACGCGACCTCCGTGCCAATGGGGAACGGCATACGGAAGTACCATTGGCCGTGCCACTCCATGGACTGATCGCCGAAGGCGGTATGCGCATTGCACAGTTCCTCATGCCAGCGCTTCTTGAGCACGCGCACCTGCGTCGTGCTGTCCACATTCGGCTTCACCTCCACGGCCATCAACCGCAGGACGGCCTTCTTCACCTTTGTTTCCCGGGGAATCAGGGAAAGATCGAACCGCAGCAGGGCACGGGCATTGCGCACGGTGCCGAGCCGGAGATCGTTGCGATAATCGTAGGAGTAGCTGAGGACGCTCCCGACTGTCCCTGCTCCAACAAACGCGCCGCCCTCCCCCTCGCCACCGATGTACGTATCCCGCGCACCATCATACTCGCCCAGTCCCGTGGGGGCGGGTGTCTCACCCGCCCGTCCGGCACCCTGATACAGTTCGATCACGGTGTCCTCTGGAAACTCCTTGCGGAGTGCGGCCGTCACGTCGAGTTCCGGGATGGACTTCCCGTACTCCGGATTCGCGATCGTCACCGGAATGCGCTGGACCACGCGTCCGAGGCAGGAATCCGGCGTGTCCATGCTGAGCACCACCTCCGCCTTGCCGGGCGGCATATCCGCCGGGATGATGATCCGGCTCAAATGCGTGCCGCCACAACAGGTGTTGCCGGCAAAGAATATTCGATTCGCCTCGCCCGGACGCTCCAGGGATTCCAGCGAGTAACGGGCATGGATGTAGCCGCCATAAATCCTGTAGTCGCCATGCATCACCTCCGGAGACGATCCCGCGAAGAACGGCTTGACGGTCTCGACCACGAGGCCGTCCCCCGGCTTCAGGGTCTTGCCCTTGAGCCCGTCCTGGCGGAAATCCCATTCCATCCCGCCGAACCGGTACACCGGCGCCCGCGCCTTGTCCGTCGACCAGACATTCCCGGTCCCATACATGGAGGACCGCGTATGCCAGTCGCCGGACTTGAGCGCGGAGCGCAATTCCCACTTGCCGCCGCCCCAATCCACGAAATAGTCAAACAGCGGGTCGGGCACCTCCAACTTGCGGGCCAGGCTCGCGCGATCAACGGGTTCAGGATTGACGCACAGCGCCGGGACCGGGGCCGCCGGGGCTACCACGCCCAACTCCTTGGCCAGATTGGGGGGAATCCCCACCATGCAGGTCGGCGTTCCGTCCGGATTCGGGGCATCGCAGACCACGGCCGCCGCCTCCGGCGGCTTGTAACTGGACAGGGTTGCCTGCAACGGCTTCTTACAGACGAACCGTTCCCCTTCCCCCGTGATGTCACGGTCGAAGTTCAGGTCCACATAATAGACATCGTACCCCTTGCCCGTCCCCTGCGACTCGTCGAGCACCATGGCCATGACGGACTTACCCTCAGGGCCGAAGGCGAAGAAACGGTAGAGCGGCTTCTCGGAGACATACTTCGGTTCCTTGAGAGTCCGGTCAATCCGGACAGGGTCGAACGCCGGCTTCGGCGTCGGACACGGGATCACGGTTGTCCGCGTGATCGCCGCCGGCTCCTTGGCCACGGCATCCGGCGTCACCGGCTTTGCCGCAGGTTCCGCGGCGCCCACCCGGCCGGCCATTCCAATCATGACTGACAATGCAACACATGCTTTGACACTTTTCATAATCTCTTCCTTTTAACAACGATCCCGGAGCCTCCTGACTCCTGACACTTAGTCCCACACTTCGTCGCTTACACTTACTCCACCCGCTTAGGAGCCGTCAAATAACAACCTGTGCAATGTGTAAAGATT
>JBIKMI010000361.1:0-2669 GCA_044359285.1 Kiritimatiellia bacterium | reverse complement strand
AGTATCCCGATGCACTGCGCCGTATAGGCTTTCTGGATCCGGACACGAAGAAACGACTTATCTTTTTGACCAACAACATGGATCTCCCGGCACTCACAATTGCCCGCTTGTATCGGGCTCGCTGGCAAGTCGAACTGTTCTTCAAATGGATCAAGCAACATCTTCATATCAAAGCCTTCTTTGGCGTCAGCGAGAATGCCGTCAAGACTCAGGTCTGGATCGCCATCTCCGTATACGTCATGGTAGCCATCTTCAAAAAACGGTTTCGCCTATCGCACAGCCCGTACACCATTCTACAGATTTTAGATCTCACCCTTTTCGAGAAAACGCCCATTTTACAGGCCTTTGCTAAACCATCGTTACAAATTCAAGAGCATGACACTCACAATCAACAATGTTTTCAAGGGTTTTAAACCGGACAGTAGTGTCATTTTTTGATTCTTCCGGTTCTTCCATCAAGCCCAAGGGTTGCTGGGCCGTAATCAATTACAAGACTGCCTTTGCGACAATAGACATATGCATCATCGTCCATAATTTGAATATTCATGTCGCTGTGCGCAATTTCATAATCCTGCTGGCTGCCATCTGGCATGCGAGTCCGGAGGAACACCCTGCCGTCTATACTGCGGCACAGCATTCCTCGCATTTTCTTTATCTTCTTTGGTTTCATTGATTTTTCGCAGAACGTTCACACTGTGCCGCCGGAGCGTTTAGCGACGGTAGGCACGAGTGTGTTGTTGGCAGCTCCTAATTCATCTTTCGTACAGCATCAATCACCGAAAAGCCCCACGCCCACGCAAACATTGCCACAAATCCGGTAAAAAGAGCAACCAGAGCCCAGAATCCCGCCGGATTCCTATTCCGGCAACATACTTTTGTTGAATCGGTGTGGTGAATCTTCCCGGTTCTGATTCCGTCGATCACCGTTTTGCCCAGCCACCAGCACAGCCAGCCGGCTATCGCGGAAACAACAATGATTCTTAATATCTGCATCATATCGTTTCTGCCAACGTTCACAATCTGGCTGAGGAGCGGAGCGACGATAGCCAGAATTGTCTTGTTCGGGTTTATTCGGGTTTCAAGATCCAGCTGTCTAGTCAGCCCGACCTTCCGATCTGTCGCTAAGCGCTTCGCGCACCACCTTCGCGATCTCCGGGTCGCCGAGGATATCCCCGAGTTCATCCATCATGATGGCTCGGGCGCGCACAGCCTTGATAGCGGCAAGTTCCTCCCGAATCCGTTCCGGACTTTTCCGAAAGTCACCGGCATAAAAACCGATGAGTGGCATCCCGGCCACCCCGGGTCGTTCATAGCCTCCATTCACAACGCGGTCCGCCAACACCTTCACCTTCTCCATGGGCCAGTGGGGCGGGAAGAACCACGAGACGGTCACGCCGCACCAATCTACATTGAGGCGTCTGCCGTAGAAAGGATTGTCTGTGAATTCAGGATAGGTGTGGCACAGCAAGGCCATCCGGGGATACTGCTTCCGGACATCGGCTCCGAGATCATTGTAGAGGAATACGAGTTGATTCTCGAAGAATGTGCTTTCTTGGGCTGACGGGTTTGTCTTGCGCCAATGGGCAAGGCACTCTGTGCAACGAGGGCAGCGGCACGAGTGGTAATTCCGATAGCCGATCAGATCCCAGCAGACGCCATCGTAACCGATCTCCTCAGCCTCCTTGACCATGACCATGGTATGGGAGAGTACAGCTGGATCGTTCGGACAGGCCAGAGGCGACTCATGAACCTCGCGGTTGCCTGCAACCGGTTCTCCGCCCCACTGATAGAGATACCCTTTGGGGATCTGCGCTGCACCAGGCAGTTGCTCCTCGCCGGGCTCCATGACCTGAAGGAGTGGGTTCTCGCGCCTGATCTTCTTGATACCGAGAGGTTCCAGAACTTTGTAGGCTTTTAGCCCCTTCTCATGACAGAGCTTCACAAGCAATGCATCCTGCCGACGACTGGTCCAGGCGATTGCGTTGAATCCGAGCGACTTTGCGCCATCCACGATCTTCGGAATGTTCTCCGGTGCCGGAGGAATGTTCCAGCAGCAGGTCACCTTTAGTTCGAGTCGGTCCAACCGGCCCACGGTATTACCGCGTCCCTCCTCACGCGCCGAGAAGCAATGGCAACCCGTTGCCGCAACCATTACCAAAAGAATCATTATGTTTTGCATATTCATCTATTCACCCGAACATATATTCTGCGTCATGATGGGATTCCCGGATGAATGCCAGAAAAACCACATTGCGCTATAACTTTCGTCAAGCACCAGCCTGACTAAGGAGAAGTTAAAAGGCCATTCTTGTAGCGTCAAGCATTTCTTGTAACTCCCTCGTATTGATTCCATTGCACAAACCTTCCGAATCATCAGGCTAATTCCCGCTTAAACTAAGTGGTGGGTTCCCCTGATAGCAGTAGTGACTCATATGTCGGCCTGGCAGGCGTTAGGCGTTGCGACGTATAATTCGGCTTTTTATTAGCAATTATTTACTAGTAATGACGCAATTACTAGCTATACAGTTGTTAGTCGTCATAACGCCTAACGTCCGAAAATGAAGTCAGCCACAGGAGATTAATCATGCAAACCTTTGACCTTGAGCCGTTTGTCCAATATATAACGCACCGCAAATTGGTGCCCGAACAGCAAATCCCCTTCTATGCGA
>JBIKMI010000360.1:0-2674 GCA_044359285.1 Kiritimatiellia bacterium | reverse complement strand
TGAGGCCGTCGGCCCCCATGGGGCCATTGTGATTGAATATTCGGTCTATGATGCGATTCGTGCCGGATTTGACCGGGTCGTCTGCGTGATCCGGCGGGATATTGAAGACGATTTCCGCAAGATCGTCTCCTCCCGTTTTGAGCGGCATATCCCGGTTGATTATGTATTCCAGGACATGGGCGATCTGCCGCCCGGCTTTTCTGTTCCTCCGGACCGCAAGAAGCCCTGGGGAACCGGGCATGCGGTGCTGGCGTGTCGGGACGTGGTGAAGGCGCCGTTTGCGGTGATCAATGCCGATGATTTTTACGGACGTCGCTCTTATGAGGCGCTGGGTGCTTTCCTGAATGGCGTCAAGGCCGACTCTTCTGACTACAGCATGGTCGGCTTCACCCTGCGCAATACCCTCTCTGAGCATGGGCATGTGGCCCGGGGCGTTTGTGAGGTGGATGCAAAGGGACGTCTGACGCGGGTGGTGGAACGCACCCATATTGAAAAATTCGGGGCGGGCGCCCGTATTATCGAGGCGGATGGGGCGCATCATGACTTGACGGGGGACGAAGTGGTTTCGATGAACATGTGGGGGCTGACGCCCTCGTTGTTCAATCATCTTGGTCGTGAATTCAATGCATTCCTCAAAGCCAATGCCGCGAATCCCAAGGCTGAATTCTTTTTGCCGACGGTGGTGGATGGTTTGATTCATGCCGGGAACGCCACGGCCAAAGTGCTTTCCACTCCTGAACTGTGGTTTGGCGTCACCTATCCCCAGGACAAGGCGATCGTCGTCGAAGGCATTCGTGCGTTGGTGGCAGAAGGCATTTACCCCGAGAAACTGTGGGGTTGAGCCTGTTGACGTGTCAGCCTTGCGGGAACCCGAACACTTCGGCAACCACCATGCAGACGTCGTCGTCAAAGCGGATCCCCGCTGTGAAATGTTCACAGTCGGCCGCCATGGAGGCGAGCAGGGTGTCGGGTGATAAGGCCAGATGCTTGCGGGCGCTGGCAAGCAGGCGTTCTTCCCCGTACTGTTCCCTGCCTTTCCCTTCAGCCTCCGTAATGCCGTCGGTATAAATGAGGACGCCATCGCCTGCATGCAGGGGCCGTTCGATGGTGGGGTACGTGTGCTTATCCATAATCCCAAGTGCCGGGCCCAGGGGTTCCGGTCGGTCGCGGAGAGGGGTGACCGATTTAGACAGCCGGTTGATCAGTAACGGGTTCGGATGGCCTGCATCGCTGAAGGCGAGGCGCCGGGTGTCCAGGTCGAAAAAGACGTAGGAGGCTGATACGAACATGAACTCTTCGGCATCCCGCATGATGGTCATGAATTCCCGGTTGATGTGGGACATGAAAAAGCCGGGATCGTGGGCAACGGGCTTCAGTTCCTCGACCATGCTGCGCATAATGGCCGTGATGAGCGCGGCCCGCATGCCATGGCCCATGACATCACAGGCAAAGACACCCGCCTGGTGGCTTGAAATAGGCAAAATATAGAAGAAATCCCCGCCCAATGTGGTGCTGGGCCGGTAAAAATGGTTGAATTTGAGCAGACTTTCCTCGTGGGTACTCTCGGGCGGAAAGGTCGGGAACTGGCGGGGGAGCAGGGCGAGCTGCACCTCGCGCGCCATGTCGAGATCCGCCTCCATCTCGGTGTTCCTGATCCGGAGTTGTTCGGCATACAGTTCCCGTTGGGATTCAGCCAGACGCCGTTCGGTCACATCGTTAAAAGAGAGCACAAGGCCGGTTAATTCGTCGTCCGTATTGAAATTGGCGGTGGCGGCCGCTTGGACATAGAACAGCGTGTGATCCAGGCGTTGTGCCTGAACCTCCTGGCACCAGGGCTGGCCGGTGGAGACCATTTCCATGATGGTTTTCCCGAGATGGGGATCACTGAAGAGTTGGGAAAGGGAAAGCATCTGGGCCTGCTCTTGAGATTCGATACCCCACATCCGCAACGCCGCGGGATTGCCGTAGGTAAGCTTGGATTGGAGGTCGGCAATGGCGATACCGCTTCCCGCCAGCTGGATAGCCGTGTGTTCGGTTCGCAGTTGTTCGTCCGCCTGCCGGCGCAGTGTAATGTCGCGCACAAAAAAACAGAGATAATCCTGACCCGACAGAAAAAGCCGGTTAATCGCCGTTTCCGTGGGGAAGACCGATCCGTCTTTTCTGACAAAGAAAGCCTGCAGCAGGACAAAACGGGTGGAGGCGAGGTTTTCCCGGATCATCGGAAGAATGGTCTCGTCGGCCCCATAGAGAAGATCGAACAGCTCCATGTGGCAGAGATCATGATGCTCGTGGCCCAGAAACTGGCACAGGCGCACATTGACATCCACAATGCGGCCCTGGTAGTCGGTAATGATCGCCCCGTCATACACGTTCTGGAGGAGCTGTTGGAAATCCGAGTCGCCCACGAGGCTGGTGTCGGCCTTGGCCTTGGTAATGCGGATAGTGGGGCGGCGCGAGGAGGTAGTGATTTTCGTTCCAAGCTTCTCTGGAGCAATGTCCGGCGTAAGATCAATACGCATGGTCCGGGAACTTTCCCGGGCCTGATCGGCAGAAGGGTTGTAGGCGTCCATAATGTCGTGCGAATCCCGCTAAGTGGAAGGGACAATAGCATGTCAGCAGAATCGACACAAGTGCCTCCTCATGGGGTCAGAAATTCAGAAAACCGGAATTGTCG
>JBIKMI010000359.1:0-2678 GCA_044359285.1 Kiritimatiellia bacterium | reverse complement strand
ATAGTGAGAGCGACGGCTGTCTTCCTCGAACAATCGCACGGAATTCCCCAGAGCCGACCAATCAATGAAATAGAACAGCTCGGTCACCATCCCCTCGTAGGCATTAACTGCCCATCCACCTGCGGGGTGAGCCGGGTGGCAAACTTCCAATGGTCTTCAGCCAGCTCACGCCAGCGGTTGTCACCGGTCAGTTGAGCCAACTCAAGCAAACTCTCCGCCACATCAAGTCCATAAAGATGGGGATGATTGTTCGTGAACGGGGCCAGGTCGCCACCCCGGCTCTTCAACTGGTAGACACCGACGATCGTCCTAAGCTCAAGCGCGTGGTTGAATGATCTGAACATCAAGGCGCTGCAGCCACCTTCCGGAAGGCCCTCATATTTTCCAGACTTGTTCCGGGCGTGATTTCACAACCAGCGGACATAATGACGCGGTTCCCACCCTGCTTTCGGCAATCGGCGACATCGGCGGCGATTTGCTCCGGGGTGCCATCCTGGATCACACTCACTGGGTCGGTCTTACCGCTGAAAACCTGACGCGGCCCAAGTAAGTGCGCAAACGGCGACATGGTGGGCACCAGATGGTCGACGTCAATGATATCCGCCCCCGTGGCAATCATGCCCGGCATGATGGCGTGCGTGTTGCCGCAGATATGCAGCTTGGCCAAGGCGCCCAAACTGTGGATGTGATCCACGATCCGCTTTTCACGCGCAAATGCCAGTTGCCTGTAGAGATCCGGCCCGATCTGGGAACAGAATGCATCCCCGATCCCGATACAATGTGCTCCCGCCTTCACCTGCAACGTAATGAATGCCAGCGCGCTGTCGACGATAACATCCATGGCTTTGCCGACCGTCTCAGGATCGTCGAGGAAATCCATGGCTGCCGCCGTCACACCCCGGATATCCGCATACTCCGCCACCGGACCCTCTACCCAACCGATGATAAAGTACTTATCACCCACCCGCCTCTTGAATTCAGCCACCTCATTGATGCGGTTCATGCAACGGGACTGCTCCTGAGGCCGATACGGCTTCAACCGGGCCGCCGCTTCCAGATCCGGCAGATGGCCGCTCACGTCTATCGGCAGGTCATTTTCCGGATACTCGATCTGCAATCCAAACCCCGACGCCTCACAGTAGGCATCGGACATCACCGTCACCCAGTCCAGATCAAAATCGTTGGCACACCGGATCATCGCCTCGCACTTGGCCCGGTAGTCAGTGCAGAATTCACGATACTTGATTCCCGAATACTGTGCCGCCCACCGCATGATGATCGGGTGAAAAGGACTCCGATCGACCCGTTGGTTCGCGATAAAATTCAGCGTCCGTTGTAATCCATTCATAGCGCCCCTGTATTACCATGTTCCGTACCAAAAATAAAAGACTCATCTAATGTCGCATGCCTCTTTCGGCTCAACGCGATACACGGCCGCGCATTTCCGGTCCACATCCACCACACATTTTCCGTTACGGATGGGAACGACCTCATCCGTGTCCAGATTACGCAACGTGCCGCTGCCGACATCCTTGAAATTCAGCGCGAAGCAGACGGCATCAATGTAGTGATTCATGACAAATAGCACCTGCTCCTTGTGGCACTTTTGCAGGATCGCCGAACCGAGGTTGCGTTCTCCCTTATGCACGCCACCGCCGCCACTCGGCAGCCAGTCCACCCACTCCACCGGTGCCGTCGGCTGAATGTGGACATGGGCTTCTTTAACGAACTGCTTCAGATGGCCGCCAACCCAGGCAATGCTCTGCAGCGACTCCTCTTCCGCTTTGTCCTGTGCCACATAAGCCGCCTGCCAGATCAACATTCCCTTCCCGATTCGCTTCCACAGCTCGGTCTTCCACCCCGGCCTGGGCAACCCCAGGAACTTCACCGATCGACCCCGTTCATCAAGAGTCGGCCAAGGGCCGGTTATCACCAGCGCGCCTCCCTTTCGGGTATAGGCGAGTAGCGCCTTATTCGTCACCGCGCCAATCACAGGCGACCCCGGCAGGAATACCAACGGGTAGCTTGAAAGGGCCTTGACTGAATGCACGATATCAATGGCCGCCGCCTGCATCCCGTTCTCCTCAACCAGTCTGAATAGGCCTAGGTATTCTTGTGAAGCGCGTCCAGCCTGTGCGCTATCCACCGACGGCTTGCCCACATGCAAATCGTTGTCGTTGCAGGGCGACGGATCGCCAATCGCGGTGTGCTGGTGCTGCACCAAATCATAGATGATTGCCGTATCCATCTGTGGCACCAGGGAATCCCAATCCTTGATCTTGTTGAAAAGCAGTCCCGGTGTTTCCTTCAGGACCTGATGGCTGGGCCGGACATGCCCGTGCGTGCTGACGGGCGAATCGCCCCAGCAATCGCGATCATGGAACATGAACCAATCGATGGATTTGCAGCCCTGCGCGAGCGCGCAGCGGGCCATGAACCGCATGTGGTCATCAGAAACCCGCGTGTTGCCCAGATTCCTGACCCAGGTCCCGGACATAAACTCGGCCGACCAGGTGTACTTCAGGCTGGCATTCATCAACTTCAGCACGCGCGCCATCGAATGATAGCCGGAGTAGCTCATGAAGACACCGCGATAGAAGTCATAACCCACCACCCCGCCGGGGCCGACGGCCTTCTCGAAGTCCGGCATACGGGTGGGCACGCCCTCGGGCAGGTGA
>JBIKMI010000083.1:0-10123 GCA_044359285.1 Kiritimatiellia bacterium | reverse complement strand
ACTCCTGTGCACGCTGGCAACTCCAAGGCGGCCAGGCTGGCGGCGCGGGTGATCAGCGTGGCGGGATTGGTTGTCAGCAGGGAAGGGGGCGCACTCCCCAGAACCTGTTGCAACCGGATACGGGCGGTATCAATTGCCTGGCTGGCGGCATAGATTTCCTCGCGGCGCAGCGCGAGTTCAAGGCGGGCGGGAGCCAGCTGGTACTCCGGAACCACTTTCAGCCGGACGAGCTCTTCCGCCTCTTTTAACAGCTGTTGGGCCCGGTCGGTCGCGGATTCTGCGGTGGCGGCGTTGGCCAATTCCGCCAGATATGCAATGTAGGCCAGTTCCACAGCATGCCGGACGGCTTGTCGGGTTTCCAGCTGGTGGGCCTCGGCGGCGGTTTGCATCTCTTTCCGGCGGGCCTGACTCAGACGCCATTGGCTGAATCCCCGGTCCTGGAGAAGCGGGATGCGGATCTGACCGCCGACAGCGGTGCGAGAACCCGGGTCAACCCCTTTCGCCGGGTCGATCAGGTACTGCTTCGAGACGCCTACTCCGGCATAGAGACCAGGCCGCACCGGGACTTCCACGGCGGCGGCCGCGCCATACGCATCGGCTGTCGGTAACCATAGGGGAGCAGCCAGGAGAGGAGCGGAGGCGTCACCGTCTAATCGGCCGGCCGTCGCCGTCGTGCGGGGATCCAGAAATTCACCGGTGGCGTCATGGGCCGCCTCGGCCTGCCGCGTGCCTTCGCGGGCCGCCTGCAGGGTGGGGCTGTTACTGTAGGCAAGGGTGATGAGCTCATCGAGTTCGTCAGCACGGCTGGTCCACGTTGCCACAAGGGTCAGACAGAGGGAAATCCCTAATATTTCAAATCTCATTCAGACCAACCCTTAAATTCAATGCCGATGCATTGCGACCCATGAATCCTCATGGATGGATACACGCCCCCGTGGGCTAGCCTGTAAAAGCGCTTTCATGGACGGATATGTTGCGGGAACAGGGCCAGGAAATCAAGAGCGATGATGGGAAAACCTCTACTGAGCTCATATGCGCCCCACGGCCAGTGAATTTCTGTTTTTAAATTACCGACTTGAGTCTATGATCCGCGCCGATGCCTCCTGCGGGATGCTCCGGAGACTCACATGATTGATCTGCACGTTCATTCGACATTTTCTGATGGGAGCATGACTCCGGAAGAGCTGGTTGCGCTGGCTGTTAAAGCGGGCATCACCGCCATGGCGCTGACCGATCATGACGGCATGATGGGGATTGACCGCTTTATGGCGGCCTGCCAGCAACAGGGAGTGCGCGGGATTCCCGGTGTGGAGATCAGTATTGAGCATTCCGGTGGCACGTTGCACATGCTCGGCTATTTCATGGATCATCACAATGCCCGGATCCTCCAGGCGTTGGCACGTTTGCGACGGGGCCGGGAAGAGCGGAATCAGTTCATTCTCGAACGGCTCTCGGCCCTGGGCATGCCCCTGGCCTGGGAGGACGTGGCCAGTCTGGCCAAGGAGGATGTTGTGGGACGCCCTCATTTTGCCCAGGCCATGATCACCAAGGGCTATGTAAAGAAAAAGGATGAGGCGTTTGATCATTATCTCGGAAAGGGAAAACCGGCCTACGTTGAGCGGGACCGGTTTACGGTGGAGGAAAGCATTGAGCTGATCAGAGGGGCGGGCGGGGTCCCGATCCTGGCTCATCCCTATACCCTCAACATGGGCCGCCGGCGACTTCGGGAATTTCTCGCAGAATTAAACACAAAGGGCTTGCAGGGGATTGAAGCGTATTATTCCGAACACAGCCATGAACAGCATCGTTTCTGCATCAATATGGCCCGGGATCTGGGATGGGTGGTCACCGGAGGCTCCGACTTTCACGGTGCGATGAACCCGCATATCCGTCTTGGGCTCGGCTTTGGTTCCCTTGATATCCCCGATGAACTGGTAGAGTTACTCCATGCACGCTGTCCCCAAAATTGATGGACTCTATGTTCATGTCCCTTTTTGTGATGGCAAATGCCATTACTGCGCCTTCTATTCGGTTCCCTATACGCGCGAACTCGGAGCGGCCTGGCTCTCCGCCCTTACCCGGGAGCGAGATCTGGCCCTTGCGCGGTATGGCACCCTGCCCTTGACCTCCATTTTCATGGGTGGGGGTACACCCAGTATGCTGCCGCTGGATCAGATGGAGCAACTGTTGACACTCCTGAACCTATCCGCACCCGCCCATTCAGAGCGGGTGGAATGGACAAGCGAAGCCAATCCCGGTTCACTGACATCCGATAGGTTAGCCTTGATGAAGGCTTTTGGCGTGAACCGGATCAGTCTTGGCGTGCAGGCCTTGTCTGATCCCGTGCTGATCCAGCTTGGGCGCCGCCACTCCGTGGCCGATGTGTACGCGGCGGTAGAGCTCCTCCACGCCGCCGGTATCGCTAACTGGGGGGTGGATCTCATTGCCTGTATTCCGGGGGTGAGTGAGCGGGCCTGGCGACAAACCCTTGAAGCCACTTTGCGCCTTGAGCCAAAACACATTTCGGTCTATGCGCTCACCCGTGAGGAGGGGACGCGGCTCCATCAGGACTGTACGGCAGGAACGCTGACCCTGATGGAGGATGAGGAGCAGCTCCGGATGCTGGATGTGGCGGAGTCCATTCTAGGTGAAGCCGGTTTCGGGCGGTACGAGATTTCCAACTATGCCCGACCCGGCTTTGAGTGCCGGCATAATCTCGCCTGCTGGCGGGGCGGGAACTATCTCGGGCTCGGGTGTGCGGCCGCTTCGCGGGTAGGCGATCAACGCTGGACGAACGGCGCCGATGTCCATGCCTACATCGCAGGAACGCATCAACAGGAGCAGGAGACGTTGACCCCGGTCACGGATGCCGTGGAGCGGCTTATCTTCGGACTGAGAATGGCCGAAGGGATTGATCTGCAGGCCATTCTGATGACGACCGGAATGGCGCTGTCGCCCCAGGAAACGGTTTGGCACCGGACGTTGGAGCGCCTCGGTCGGGAGCAGCTTGTGGAGCAGCAGGCGGGACGCTGGCGACTGACGCCCAAGGGGCGCACGCTGGCAGATTACGTGGCAGTTGAATTGATGCCGTGAGTATGGTAGTAGTTCCTTAATTCTGATTCCTGTTTTCTTGGACCTCTTATGAAGAAGCATGCCCCATGGGAAGCGAGCCTGTTCGAGTTGATCCGCCGCACGTCGGTGGATTTGCCGGCCGATGTGGAGCAATCGCTCCGCCGCGCCTGTAAAACGGAGAAAAAAGAGAGCCGGGCCCGCTGGGTTCTGGATACCCTTCTCGAGAATGTCCAAAAGGCACGTACGAACGATGCGCCCCTCTGCCAGGATACCGGGAGTCTGATCTTTCACTTTCAGGTCCCCTTGGGCTTTGACACCAATTTCCTGGTGGCCGCCACCCGGGTAGCGGTGGCGCGGGCGACCCGATTCGGCTATCTCCGCCAGAATACGATTGATTCCCTGACGGGCGAATCCTGTGCCACCAATGTGGCGCACGGGGCGCCCACCTTCTATTTCGAGCAATGCGCCCGTACTACTGTGGATGTCCACCTGATCATGAAGGGTGGGGGATGCGAGAATGTTGGCCGCCAATACAGCCTGCCCAATGAGGAATTAAACGCCGGCCGTGATCTGGACGGGGTGCGCCGCTGCATTCTGGACGCCATTGTCTCTGCCCAGGGGAATGGTTGTGCCCCCGGCATTCTGGGGATTTGTATCGGGGGTGACCGGGCCACCGGTTACGAGTGTTCGAAAGCCCAGTTTCTCAGGATGCTTGATGACCGCTCGTCCGTCAAAGTGTTGGCGCGCCTGGAGGATCGCATTCTCAAGGAGTCGAAACAACTGGCAATCGGTCCCATGGGTTTCGGGGGAAATACCACCTTGTTGGGGGTCAAAATCGGGGCGTTAAGCCGGCTGCCCGCCTCCTTTTTCGTGACGGTCTCTTACATGTGCTGGGCATTCCGCCGGCGCGGAATGTTGCTTTCGGCGCGGGGAGGATTCAAAAAATGGCACTGACCACTCCCCGTAAACTTTCGTACCCCTTTACCGCGGAGCAAATCCATCCCCTGCGGGCAGGCCAGTTCGTGCTGTTGAACGGAACGTTCTACACGGCACGGGACCGCATGCACAAATACCTTTTCGAGGGTGGAAAAAGTCCGGTGGAACTCAAGGATGCAGCCATCTATCATTGCGGTCCCGTCGTGATCCGCAAGGATAACAACTGGGTGGTCCGCGCCGCGGGTCCCACCACCTCCGTCCGGGAGGAGCCCTACTTGCCGCGCATTATCAATGACCATGGCGTACGGGTGGTGATCGGGAAAGGCTCCATGGGGAAGGCGACGGAACAAGCCTGCGTGGCGGGTGGCTGCGTCTATCTCCATGCGGTCGGCGGCGCTGCCCAGGTCCTGGCCGACCGGGTTGTTGCCGTGAAAGAGGTTTATTTCGGCACAGAGTTCGGACCGGCGGAGGCCATGTGGGTTCTGGAGGTCAAGGATTTCCCCGCCATTGTCGCGATTGATTCGCGTGGACAGAGTTTGTTGAAAAAGGTTCAAGCCAACTCCCGCGCCTTGTGGCGGAAACTGGTGCAGTCCGATCGTTTCGAGGCTTAAGGAAACCATGCGAATACTTTTTATGGGATCTGCCGGCTTCGCCTGTCCTTGCCTGGAAACCCTGTTGCAATACCCGCAGGATGAGGTCGTGGCGGTGGTCACCCAGCCGGATCGGCCGAAAGGGCGCAATCTGGAACGCTCGGCCTGTCCGGTAAAAGCCTATCTGGGTGCCCGCCAAATTCCAATCCTGTCGCCCGAAAAAGTGAATTCCCCGGAGAGTTTATCAGCCTTGCAGGCCTTGACCCCCGAGCTGATCGTGGTGGTAGCCTACGGGCAGTTACTCAAGGCCCCTCTGCTGGCCATGGCGCCCTTGGGCATTATCAACGTGCATGGCTCCCTGTTGCCGAAATACCGTGGCGCGGCCCCGATTCAGCGGGCGGTGGCGAATGGGGACACCGTCTCAGGCGTGACCACGATGTATTTGAATGAGCAGATGGATGCCGGGGATATGATTTTGAAACGGGAATTGCCTATTGATGACTCCGATACGGGGGGGAGTTATCACGACAAATTGGCCCGGGTGGGTGCGGAGGTCTTGCGAGATACCGTGGAATTGATCCGAAAGGGGCTGGTCCACCGCCAGGTCCAAAACGAGGCCGAGGCCACGTTCGCGCCCAAGTTGAAGAAAAGCGACGGACGGATTGACTGGACGCTCCCGGCAGAAACCATTCAGAGCCGAATCAGGGGCTTCAATCCCTGGCCCGGTTCTTTCTGCGTCATCCCGGCGGATGGTGGAAAAATTGTCAAAGTCCTCGCGGTTCGCGTGGCAGCCGGAACGGGGGTGCCAGGCACGGTGATCGCTCTGGGCGGGGAGGGGCCCCTGATTCAGGCGGGGAATAACCGGGCCATCCAACTGATTGAAGTTCAACCGGAAGGGCGTAAGCCCATGTCGGGGGCCGCCTTCCTCTGTGGGAACCACTTGGAAGTCGGCATTCGGGTCGGATAGGCAAAGGAGACACCTTATGAAAAACGAAACCTCTGTTCCCACACGTAGATTCGGACGAACCGGACTGGCCATGCCCGTGCTGACATGCGGGGGCATGCGCTTTCAACAAGCGTGGCAGGATACGGATGACATCACCCCGGAAAATCAGGCTAACGTCGAGGCGACCGTTCAGCGGGCCTTTGAACTCGGACTCCGCCATATTGAGACGGCCCGCGGGTATGGCTCCTCCGAGGTTCAGATCGGGCGCGCCATAAAGGCATTGCCCCGCGACCAGTTTATCCTCCAAACCAAGGTCGGTCCGGATGCGGATCCTGCCGTATTCGCCGCCAAGTTCGAGCTCTCCCTGAAACGTCTTGGACAGGAACGCGTGGATCTGCTGGCCATCCATGGCATCAATAACCAGGAGATCCTGGAGATGGTGCTGCGCCCGGGGGGCTGCCTTGAGATGGCCCGCCGGTTCCAACGCGAGGGCCGGTGCGGTTTCATCGGGTTTGCCACCCACGGGCCACCGGCGGTGACCGTGCGCGCAATCCAGACCGGGGAGTTCGACTACGTCAACCTGCACTGGTATTACGTCAATCCATTTACCTGGCCGGCCGTGCAGGCCGCCGCGGCCCAGGACATGGGCGTCCTGATCATCAGTCCGAACGATAAGGGGGGCAAACTCTACGCTCCGCCGCAGAAGCTTGTGGAGCTCTGCCGGCCGTTGACCCCCATGGCCTTCAATACCCTGTTCACCCTGGCCCGGCCGGAGGTTCACACCTTGAGCATCGGGGCGGCCCGCCCGACTGATTATGATGTGCATGTTCAAGCCCTTGGCGGGTTGGGGGAGCCCGTTCTGGCGGCCACGATCGCTGCCCGGCTCGACGCGGAATTGGCGCGGGTGTGCGGAGCCGAGTGGATGGCCCGCTGGCACGAGGGGTTACCGAACTGGGAACAGGCGCCGGGCCAGATCAACCTGCACGAGATCCTGCGCCTCTGGAACTTTGCAAGGGGGCTGGACATGGTGGAGTTTGCCAAGATGCGATACAACCTGCTGGGTCAGGCCGAGCACTGGTTCCCCGGCCAGAATGCCGCCCTTGCCGGCGAACAGGATTTTTCCGAAGCACTGAAATCGAGCCCCTTCGCCAGCCAGATTCCCGCCTTGCTTGCGGCGGCCCATACCGCGCTCTACACTCAACCCGTCAATCGCCTGAGCGAGTCGGACTGACACAGGCGTGCTTGCCGTGAATTCAGGACAAAGACCGGGTAGGCGTTGACTTGATTCCCATCGTATGCGATAGTGTGAGCCGATTTTTCCAACCTTATATTGCGGAGTGATATGACGCCTACAATCGAGAAGTTGCTGATTATTCAGGATCATGATTTAAGGATCTTGAAATTTGAAAAAGAGTTGGCGGACATTCCTTTGCGGAAGAAGGCCATTGACTCCCTCCTTGATGAGCATCGTCAGGCAGTGGTGGCAGCCAAGGACGTTCTGAAGAGCCGTCAGGCCGGCATCAAGAAATGCGAACAGGAAATCGAAGCCTACCGCGATAAGATCCGCAAATACCGCGACCAGCAGATGCAACTCAAGAATAACCAGGAATTCCGCGCCATGGAAAACGAGATCACCGGCGTGGAGAAGCTGATCCGCCAGTGCGAGGACAAGATCCTTGAAATCATGGAAACCGTTGAAGCCGCCAATGCGGATGTCAAGCTGCGTGAGGATGCCCTCAAGCTGGAAGAAAACGGGATCACCAGCGAATTTTCAGCCATTGAAGGGCGGGGGAGCGAAGTCAAGGGCGAGCTGGATCGCGTGAAGCAGTTGCGCGCCGGCTATGCGGCGGATGTGGATGCGACCCGTCTGGCCCAGTATGATCGCTTTTTCAAATCGAAAAAGGCGAAGGTTCTGGTGGCGGTTGAAGCCAATGGAACCTGTGGCGGTTGCCACATGAAGTTGCCGCCCTATATCTGCCATGATGCCAAAAAGCAATTGGATGTAGTGGCCTGCGGATATTGCGGACGCATGTTGTATTGAGTTGGGAATGGAGTGATGTCGAAAGGCAGGGGGCGTTCGGTCGCTCCGGTTTTAGCGCAAGCGGATCGGGGAGGAAAGTCCGGACTCCATAGGGCGGAATGCCGGTGCCTAATAAGCCCGGGGGGCTCTCCTCAAAGGGAGTTCACGGAAAGTGCCACAGAGACTATACCGCCACAGTGAGCCTGAAAGGGCGCGCTGAGGTAAGGGTGAAAAGGTGGTGTAAGAGACCACCGGGCGCGCAGAGATGAGCGCCGCATGGCAAACCCCATTCGGAGCAAGATCAAATAGGGAACCTGAGGTTGCCCGCCTCGTGATGTCGCGAAAGCGGCACGCGGTTTCGGGTTGATCGCTTAGATAAATGACTGATCCCGTACGCGGGAAACAAAAGCCGGCTTATGCCCTCTGCCTTTCGATATCAGACTGTTGCCAGGTGGACGATCGGAACGACCGTCGCCACCAGTGTCTTTCTTGCTTTTTTCTTATACCGTGCCGGGAAAGCCGCCCCTGATCTGAAGTGCTTTCCTGACCGGATTCCTGATACGGCACCGGCTACCGTTGCTACCAGTCTCACCGGGGAATTCTGGAATGCCTTTCAGGCACGTCCGGACCGCAACGCCCTCCGGCCTGCCCCGGGACATTCAGCGGTCGACCGGTTCCGCCTTGCCGGCACATTTTCAATCGATGGACTGGGCACCCCTCAGTCCAAGGCCATTTTGGATGACAGCCAGAAGCGCGACCAGTTCATCGTCGCCGAGGGTGACCGGCTGGATGAGGTGACGATTAAAAAGATCTATTATGATCATGTCACCCTGGAGACGGCGTCAGGCTCACGGGATATCTGGATGGAGTTCAGTGGTCCAACCCAAACTGGAAATGTGGCGGTCGTCACCAATTCACTCCCTGTGATGGCCGGAGGAACCAATAAGTTCGGATGCGCCAAGGTCCAGGACAATCGCTGGCAGTTCAGCCGGAAACCGCTCTTGGACTACTATCAGGAATTACTCGATGAACCCGACCGGATGGTGGCGGTATTCGACACCATGAAGCCGGTCCGGGACGAGCAGAACAAGATCACGGGGTATGTGGTGGGACTCGAGGGCGAGAAGGACTTTTTTGACGCGGTTGGCCTTCAGCAAGGCGACATTGTCCGCTCCGTGAATTCAGTCGCCATGACCCACCGAAGGCGGGCCGAATCGTTCATCGACCAGTTCCTCAAGGACAAGCTGAACGTACTTGTGATGGAAGTCGAGCGGGGTGGCAAAGTCACCAAGCAAGTCTACCAGTTACGACCCTGATCGGCTTGATGATAACTCCCTGATCCGGGCAGGGGAATCTGGCCCGCAGCCAGACTCGTCAAAACGGCAATTTCATCGTTTCCCTAATAAACTGTTGGGTTCTTACACCTCTGTAGTAGACATAAGATATATTATGCGACGTTGTGTATAACCGGTCACAGGCTGTTAAAAGGATCGGAATGAAGGTCATTTGATATGAATGGCGCGCTGTGCGCGTGGATCAGGATTAGGCTGATTATTGCGGCCAGGCATGGAGCGGAATCGACTCGTGACTCTCAACTCATGACGCGTAACTACTTCCTAGTGAATCCAGCCCCAACGCCGGGAGAATGGCCAGTAAACGACCATGGCCGGACCTACCAGATTCCGGGCAGGAACTGATCCCCAGTAGCGGCCGTCGAGACTGTTGTGGGTGTTGTCACCCAGGGCCAGATATCGGTCAGGTCCGAGGGTCAGGACGTCATTCGTGGAGCGGATGAATAGGGCCCCCTGCTCCACCTCGCCCGGACAGTAACCGGCGTACCCCGGAGCCCGCTCGGAGATCCGGCGGATGGCCATCGGTTCAGTGACCACGTTTCCATTCACGAGAAGCTGAGGTTCACGGATCGAAATAGACTCATTGGGGAGTCCGCACATCCGCTTGATGTAATGGGTCTCTTCGGTGAGGCCGCGAATCGGAATTCCAGTGGTCCGGAAAACCATGACCTCACCGCGGGTCGGCTTCAGGAAGTTCCATTTGACCCGGTTGACAAACAGATGATCACCGGTGATCCGATATCCTCTGGCAATCACCTGACCGGTGACTACCTCGTCACCACTCTTGACGGTCAGCGGTAGCCCCATGGGGATCGTGTGGGCCAGGCCGCCAATGTCATAGGCGAGTTCACCGACCCCGTCCCCTGTGCGACGGGCGGAGTAGGGACCGCGGATGACTCCGGCCGTTTGGGCGGTACACTCGACATAGGTTTTACCGAAAATCATCCACTGGGCAAACTTGAGGGGCACCTGGTCGAATATCCCCTTCCCGTCTGCGGGTTCATAGTGGATTCCATACAAGGTCGGTTGCATGGAGCCCGTGGGGATTTTGAACGGCTGCAGGCAGTAGGTTCGGAAAGCCATGGCCACGGCAATCGCCACCACGAACACTTCCAGGTTCTCCCGGAAGCCGGGAAAGGATTTGGGCGGCATCAGGACGGTAATGGCCTTTTGAACGGAGCTGCACCCAGCCTCGATCCGAACGACA
>JBIKMI010000358.1:0-2693 GCA_044359285.1 Kiritimatiellia bacterium | reverse complement strand
CTGACCTGTCTGCTGCTCGAAAAGCGGAACGAACTCTCCCCCTCCTCCATGGCTATTGGCGTTATGCCGCCTTCGCTGCACCGCTTGAGCCACCTCGACCTGTCCGAGCCGGTCCTGCAGGCGGGCTGTCAGGTCTCCCGCGCCAGCCTCTATACGGAAAATGCCCTTTTGGGACGGTTGGATTTGAGCGTCCTGCCCCCTCCGTTCAATTATGTTCTCTCCCTCCCGCAATCCACGCTAGTCGGCATTCTGCGCGACAAACTCCCCACATGGCCCGGCGTACGATTGCTGCCGGGACAAGAGCCCCGGCGCGTCACCCAAACGCAAACAGGGATCCTCATCGAAACCTGCGACCTCGCCACCGGCGCCCTCACCACCGTGTCGGCGCGTTTTGCAGTCGCCTGCGACGGACATCGTAGCCCGATGCGCACCTTCGTGGGCATCCCCGTTTCCGGCAAGACGTATTCCCCCTCGTTCATCATGGGCGATTTCCCCGAAACGACGTCCTGGGCCGGGGAGGCCCGCCTTTACTTTACGCCTACCGGCTCGATCGAATCGTTCCCGCTGCCCCACGCGAAGCGCCGGTGGGTAATTCAGGCCAACCCCATGCTAGCCAACGCCAACGCCCTGACGCAACGCGTCGAGAAGGTCACCGGCATGGCTCTTAAGGCCGGCGACGCGGAATGGGTCACCGCCTTCACGCCGGAACGCCGCCTCTGTGCCAGCTATTACAAGGGCCGGGTGATCCTGTGCGGCGATGCCGCCCATGTCATGAGCCCTATTGGCGGACAGGGGATGAACACCGGGTTGGCGGATGCCTGGCATCTGGCGACGGTCCTTCACCGGTTATGCACCACCAATGAACCCCATGAGCCGCTCCTGGCGCGATATGAGCAGTGCCGCCGCCGTGCCTTCCAAATTGCCGCCAATCGGGCCGCCCGCGGCATGTGGCTGGGCACCCTTAAGGGCCAGCGCTCCGCCGTTCTTCGCAATGCGTTTGTGCGCCACATCCTTTTCGGCACTCCGCTCCACCATCATCTCGCCCCCTATTTTGCCATGCTGACCATCCCGGACCAAAATCCCCTCAAATAATGCTTAACGCGTTCCTATCTAAGATGCGGGAAGATCTGGCTGAGCCGGATCGGACCCGGAAATTGAACCAGGCGCTTTTTACCCTGATCGCGCCGCAATACGATCAGGCCACTCGCTACCTCTCCCTCGGCCGTGACGCCGCCTGGAAAGCCCGGCTTGTGGCGGATCTTCCTGCACTGGCCGCCCCCGTCTGTCTGGATCTCGCCTGCGGCACCGGCGACCTTACGCGCCGTCTGGCCGCCAAATACCCCGATGGCGCCGTGACCGGGCTCGACCTGACAGAGGCCATGCTGATCCAGGCTCGCGAAATCGGACGCGCCACGAAGGAAATCACGCAGCCGTATTATATGACCGGCGACATGGGTCGGACCAGCCTTCCTGCGTCTTCCATCGATATCGTCACCGGTAGTTACGCCCTGCGGAATGCGGGCGATTTACCTGAAGCCATCCGGGAGATCCACCGCATCCTGAAACCCGGTGGCCTCGCCGTGTTCCTGGATTTTTCAAAGCCGGTCAATCCCCTCCTTCAAGGCATGGGCCACATGATTCTCAAATCCTGGGGAAGCGTCTGGGGCTGGATCTTGCATCGCGATCCGCGCGTCTATGCCTATATCGCCGACAGCCTGTCCCGTTATCCCGACCGCCGCCAACTCGCCGCCCAATTCAGGGGCGCCGGGTTTGAAGTCCTGAAAACACGCCACGCCTTCCTCGGCCTGATCGAATGCCTCCATGTGAAGAAAAGGGAAGCGGCATGACCGCTTTCCCGGACTTTTCACAACGGGCGGAGTTGGTGGAGGAGATGGATAAGCCCGACTGCGATCAAGCGGTTTTGTTTGCGACCTTGAGCCGGTTCGAGCAAACCAATCGCCTCTTCACCCGCTACCGGACGGTGTTACAGCGGCACCTCCTCTCCGACCTACGGCGGCAGCCAGAACGCGAATATCGGCTGACGGATCTGGGGGCAGGCGGTTGCGATATTGCACGTTGGCTGGTGCGCGTCTGCCGCTCGGAGAACCTGCATCTCACCATTCGCGCCATCGATCAAGACCCGCGCGTGGTACAATTTGCCCGCCTGGCGAATGCCGGTTATCCGGAAATTGAAGTCGTTCAGGCTGACGCCTGTGATCCCGCCTGCTGGGGAAAGCCGGATTACCTGTTTGCGCAGCACCTTCTTCATCACCTGCCGGATGCCGCCTGCATTCAACTTCTGAGAACGCTTGATCAGGCCAACCTCCGCCGGTTTGTCCTCAGCGATCTCACCCGCAGTCGCCTGGCCTATCATGCCTTTAGAATCGCCGCACTTCCACTGGGAGCAGGAACGTGGATTGTCGAAGATGGATCCGCCTCCATTCTGCGGGGATTCCGGGAGCAGGAGATCAGGGAGATGATCAAACAGGCTGCGCTGAAGCGCCCCGCCTCAATCTATCGCCTGTGGCCATCCCGTTTGGTGGTGGTGGGGGGCAGGCTGGACACCCTCACCCCAACCCTCTCCCCTGAAGGGAGAGGGAGCAGATAGAATTCCCTCTCCCCTGAAGGGAGAGGGAGCAGATAGAATTCCCTCTCCCCTCGAGGGAGAGGGCCAGGGTGAGGGGGGGGGGACT
>JBIKMI010000357.1:0-2710 GCA_044359285.1 Kiritimatiellia bacterium | reverse complement strand
GATCAAGAAAATCGAGTATGACGGCAATACTCAGCGCGGACTCAGGGCAACATGCCAGAAAGCGGACGGCAAGACCTATGAGGTGGCGCTTGAAGATGTCGAGTTCCCCTCCGGATCCAAAGCGGCCCCATATATCATGGCATACCGGCAGTGGCTTGGTGTGCCCCAGCCACGCAAATCTCGACGAGTCGAATACAGAGAGAAGATCAAGCAGACCAAAGCCGGGGTGGGCGAAATTGATCTCTCCAAACCTTTGGACTTGATCGTTCTGGGCGTCAAAAAGCAGGACTCCGCCCGTTGCCGGTTGCTGGGCAAGGACAAGGAATTGACGTTACGATCAGCCGATGTGTGGGATGTCGTGTCTGGTGAGATTGTCACGGTTCTGCCCCGGAAGCATTGGAGCTATGCGGGCCATCCATACCTCTCGGCCGACATCACGGGCATCCGGTTTGATCTTGGATCCTTGAACCTACAGCCACTCAAACTCAACGATTTTGGAATGTGGGATCCAGGGCAACACTACTGGGGCGAGGACGATGCCCCGGAACTTGATTGGGAGAAGGCGATCAAGGCCCGCGGTCCGCGGCCGGAATATGAGATGGACCAAATCCTGCCCGGAGTGTCTCCTGAAGATTTGGATATTGATACCGATCCCATCACGGAGGCGGTTGAACTTAAGGAGGCAGGCGAATTTGCGGAGGCGCACCAAGCGCTGAACAATTTACTGATTGCCGACCTGCGGTGCCTCGACGCCCATGCGCATCTGGGAAACTTGGAATTCGACCGCCAGCCGACGACGGCGCTTCGTCATTATAACATCGGCAGGCAAATCGGTGAAATCTCGCTCGGTCCTGACTTTCCCGGTGTTCTTCCCTGGGGATTAGTGGACAATCGGCCTTACCTTCGGTGTTTGCATGGCTATGGACTATGTCTCTGGCGCCTGAAACGTTTTGACGAAGCCGCCGCCGTCTTCACCCGAATGCTCTGGCTGAATCCCTCCGACAACCAGGGCGTTCGTTTTCTTCTGAATGAGGTTCATGATGGGACGGCCTGGGAAGAGCGTGCCGATTTGTGAGCAGACCATGACCAGTATGCGAAAAAATGATCCACTTGTTCGCGAAATCGAGTTGACGCTTTGTCCTGGCTGTTCCATCCGATATGACGATATGAGTGATTTCGCGCGTGACTTGGATCAGGTTCAGGAAAAAATCGAAGCGCTTGTCGCTGGTGGCGAAGCAATGCGGGCTGTTGGGCTATACGAGATTCTTCTCGCCGGGTGCTACGACAAGATTGAGGAGTGCGAAGATTCAAAGGCCGACCTTGGAATGTTTTGGGATGATGCCTTTTGTGGATGGGTGAAGGCTAGGCAAGCAGCCGGATGTTCGCCGGATGAGACCGTGCGTCAGATCATCCGCTGGATAGAGAACGATAATTACGGATTCTGTTTTGAGATTGAGAAGGACGTGGCTAAGGTGCTGGATAAGGAAGGACTCCGGTTATTTACAACTCATTTTTCGTCACGGATGGATCAGGCCATGTCGGCCAACGGCGACAGCAAACCGAAGGCCATCTTCGAATACGAGAATAACATCCGACTGCCTGCCATCCGCCTCAAGGCCATATATCGGGCCAGAAATGATTCCCCCGCTTATGCCGCGCTATGTGCGCGTGTGGGGTTGACGCCCAAGGACTGCGAGCAGCTTGCTGAGATGGAAATCGAGAAGCGCCATTGGGACAAGGCGTGGGAGTGGGTGCGCCAAGGGTTGGAAATGGGGTCGGCGCGAGACTGGCATAACGAATGCAGTTATCAACTTGATTACTTGAAGATCAAAGTTTTGGGCAAACTGGGGCGAACCGGGGACGCCTTATCCGTGGCGTGGGCCGATTTTGAAAAGTATCCATCCGATGTCGCATATGAAGCCTTCATGGGATTTGTTCCCAAAGCCGAACGTGGTCAATGGCATGAGAAGGCGATGGATGTGGCCGCACGGGGTGATATAGGGCAGTTCATGAATCTCTGTGTGAAAGCCAAGGAATGGCGTCGACTCGCCGCAAAGGTTCATGAGTCAGAGCACGGGGCACTGGAGGCGATTAGCCACTATCATTTGGAGCCGGTAGCCCATTCCATGGCCAAAAGAGACATTCCTGCCGCCGCAAAAGTCTGCCGTGCATTAGCAATTCGCATTTTGAACAGCAAGAAGAGCAAATATTACGATCAGGCTCTCTCTCATCTTCGAAAAGCCCGTGACCTATACATCAAGGCGCAACTTGCCGATGAATGGCAGGCTGTGGTAGATGCAGTCCGTTCTGCACACGGGCGGAAATATGGCTTCATGACGGAGTTCGAGGACATTGTTTCAGGAGACAAACCTAAGATTGTGACCTTTGCCGAAACGGTCAAACGACGATGGGAAAAACAGACGTCGTAATGCCGCATTTTTTCACGAAAAGTTTGCGCCAGTTTGCGCCACATTTTTCGTGCGGCAAGTGGCGTTTTCTTGCAGCCATGCGCAAAGTGAAAGAGTTCCAACTTGATAGGCTTCAGCGTGTTGCAGCTATACGCAATAATGTGCAAGTGTAGCGGCATCTTCCTAAGTCTTGTGTGTCTGCCAATTTCACCACTCGCCCAACCTGTTTGCTGTCAAATACTTATGCCTGCATTCGGATGTTATTGTTTGACGTGTTTGCGTCAGTTTGCGCCATTATTTCG
>JBIKMI010000356.1:0-2719 GCA_044359285.1 Kiritimatiellia bacterium | reverse complement strand
CACACCGGGTGTCAATACGCGGGGTACAATTTCAGGCTCGAACCAGGGCAACATCAGCCCGCCCCCGTTACCGGGCGAGGTTGACGCCAGGGCGGCCGCGAATCCCTTCCAATCCAGGCCGTACGCGTCCTTCACCTTCTCACGCGCCAGCGAGCCATTCTTGAAACAGATCAGCGTCATGTAGTCACCGGTCGGCGCGACAAACACATGCCCCTCCCCGCGCGGGTCCGTATGACATTGGGCCATGGTGCCGAAATAGGTGTCACTCGTACCCAGGCTGATCGCGACCATCCCCGCCTCCACCAGCCCCGTGCCGATCACACTACAGGGATTATCGCCCGACCACACCACGGCCAAGGCATCCGGATTCAGCCCGTATTTTTGAGAAAAATAGGGACTGATTTTTCCCATAGAGGACCAGGGCTCGGCCAGGGGCGGCAATTTCTTTACCAACCCCGGGGCCGTGGCGTCCCGCGCCTTGACATGCCACTGACGCGTGCGGATATCCATCAGGTTCATCCCGGCCCCATCCCCGTGATCAATGGGGGCCACACGCCCGGCGACGATGGAAGCCATAAATGAACTGACCAAGCTGATGCCGGCGGTCGCGTTATAGGCCTTAGGTTCGGTCTTGAAAAATTTACGGATCTGGGGCCCGGTGAACCGCTCAAAAGCGGCTGACCCGGTGGCTTCCGCCATGGCAGGGCCGCCGCCCAGGGCCGCCTGGATTTCAGCACACTCACGGCTGGTTGAGGAGTCCATCCAGACCGGTGCAGTGGCCCGCGCGAAACAGGAAGTCAACTGGTCTTTCAAGGATTTACGGGGATCAAGATTGCCTAGCACTCCCGGCAGCGCGGCATTCCAATAGACCGACCCATGTTGCTGGCCCGAGCCTGCCACGGCGCGGACCGACCCGAGGGCCACACCCTCCGCTTTCAGCTGAGCCATGAGCACATCCAATGCTTCGACCCACATCAGCGGAGGCGCATGCACCACGGCGGGATCCTGACTACGCAAGACGCCGTTCTGCGTGCCATAGCCGGGCAACGTCTTGTCAAAATTCAACGACACTTCATGAACGACCTGTCGTGTCGACAGATCCACCACCACCGCAGACAGGCTCTGCGTACTGGAATCCAAACCCAGAAACAGATCGCTCATGAATTCGCCTCCGGTCAGATATAGTCGTTGATGATCTGTTCGTAGCGCTCCTGCTGACCGCTGATCTGGGCGGGCTCGCCGGTCTTCTTCGCATAGTCCCGCAGGCCGGCCAGCGTCAACTTGCCCTTCTCGAAGTCACGGCCCTTGCCGGCATCAAACGAGGCGTAACGCGCCTTGCGCAGGCTCTGGTAGTCCGACTCCTTCAGCACGCGGCTGGCGACGAGCAGGGCGCGGGCGAAGATGTCCATGCCCCCGATATGGGCAATAAACAGATCCGACGCATCCGTCGAGTTACGGCGGGTCTTGGCATCGAAGTTGACGCCGCCCTTGCCGAAACCGCCGGCCTGGAGAATCACCAGCATGGCCTCGGTCACCTCGTAGAGATTGGTCGGGAACTCATCCGTATCCCAGCCGCTCAGATAGTCACCCTTATTGGCATCAATGCTGCCCAGCATTCCGGCATCCGCCGCACACTGCAGCTCATGCGGGAAGGAGTGACCGGCCAGGATGGCGTGATTCACCTCGATATTGAGCTTGAAATCCTTTTCCAGCCCGAAATGACGCAGGAAGCCGATCACAGTCTCGGAATCAAAGTCATACTGGTGCTTGGTCGGCTCCTTCGGCTTGGGCTCGATCAGGAAGGTTCCGCGGAACCCCTGCTTGCGCGCATAGTCGCGCGCCATGGCCAGGAACATGCCCAGATGCTCCTTCTCCCGCTTCATGTTGGTATTGAAGAGGGACATATAGCCTTCACGTCCGCCCCAGAACACGTAGTTTTCGCCACCCAGCGCAATGGTCGCATCGATCGCGTTCTTCACCTGGGTGCCGGCATGCGCCACCGCGGCGAAGTCAGGATTCGTGGAGGCGCCATTCATATACCGTGCATTCGAGAACACATTGGCGGTACCCCACAACAACTTCACGCCGGTCGCCTTCTGGCGCGCCTTGGCTTCGTCCACCATCACCGCCAGCCGCGCCTCAATCTCAAAAACCGTGCCATCCCCCACCACATCCGTATCATGGAAGCAATAGAAGGGCGCCCCGATCTTGCTCATGAATTCGAAGGCCGCATCCATGCGGGAGAGATTGCGATCCATCACATCCGCATGCTTGTCCCAGGGAAAGACCTTGGTGCCCGGGCCAAAGGGATCACCACCGGCGCCGCACAGGGTATGCCAGTAGGCAACTGCAAAACGGAGGTATTCCCGCATCGTGACGCCATTAACCTTCTGGCTGGCATTATACCATTTGAACGCCAGGGGGTTTTTTGACTTTGCGCCCTCATACTGAATCTTGCCGATACCGGGGAAAAATTCCTCACTGCCTTTATAGTATTTCATCCGCGCCCTTTCCTGTTGTTTTTCAGTAGTTTCTTATGTTTCGTTATTAAGTCAATAAAATAAAAGTCAGAGCCGGTCCATTAACGCCGCGATTCCGCCCATACGCTTATCAACCGTGGTGCGGCCAATCCGGCAGCCCTCAAAGGAGGGACGCAAAGAATGGGTGCGAACCTTGTCGCAAAAGGCACCCAGTACGCTCGCCCGCGCATCGAAAATGG
>JBIKMI010000082.1:0-10239 GCA_044359285.1 Kiritimatiellia bacterium | reverse complement strand
CGTTGAATGAGGGAATTGTCAGGCCGGAGCAGATGTTCAATACGGAAAATGGACGCTGGCTCCATCAGAATAAAGTGCTGCGGGATTATCACGCCTATGGACAGCTGAATGTGGCGGACATTCTTAAAAAATCCAGCAATATCGGAGCTGCCAAAATTGCCATCATGCTGGGTGATGTGAAAATGGACCGCTACCTGCGGGACTTCGGGGTCGGAAGCAAATTGGGGCTGGATCTGCCGGGTGAAGAGGGTGGCATTCTGGCCCAGGCTCAGAAGTGGACGCCCATCAGTTCAAGCCGGATCGCGATTGGCCAGGGTGTGGCGGTGACCGGGCTCCAGATGCTCGGGGTGCTGTGCGCCATTGCCAATGACGGGATGTTGATGAAGCCCTATGTGGTCAAGGAAGTGATTGCGGATGACGGAACCGTCCTGTTGCGTCGCCAGCCTCAGGTCATCGCCCGCCCGATCCGGGCCGATACCGCCGCCCTGATGCGGCGCTTGCTCGCCCGGGTCTGTGAAGAGGGCGGAACGGGGATCAAGGCGCGCGTGCCGGGGTTCTCGGTGGCCGGGAAAACGGGAACCGCCCAGAAGGTGGTGGATAAGCATTATTCGGAAACCGACTACATGGCCTCCTTCGCCGGGTTTTTGCCGGCAGACAAGCCGGAAATCGCGATGATCGTGGTGTTTGATGAACCGCAACCCCTGCATACCGGCGGGGCGGTCTCTGCCCCGGTTTTCGGAGAGGTCGCCGAGCAGGCGGTGCGCTATCTGGGCCTCATCCCGACGGAGCCGGTGGCGCCCGTATCCAGTCCCAGTCGCGCAGCGGACCCCGGTGAGACGTTCTAATGAAATTATCCGAACTTCTAAAACAGGTAAAGTCGCTGGCGGTCCGGGGCAACCCGGAACGTGAGGTGGCCGGGATTGCCTATGATTCCCGGCAGGTGACGCCTGACATGCTGTTCGTGGCCATTCCCGGTGCGCATTGTGACGGCTATGAATATGCGGAGGACGCCGTGAAGCGGGGCGCCACGGTGGTGGTAACCTCGCATTCCCGGCTCTCCTCACGGGACGTCACCCAGATTCAGGTTGCGGACACCCGGCAGGCGCTCGCGGAAATCTGCGATGCCTTTTATGGCCATCCCAGTGGCGCCCTGACGGTCGTCGGCATCACGGGCACGAATGGCAAAACGACCACCGCGTTCATGGTCAGGGATGTGCTGGAATCGGTCGGGCGCATCCCGGGCCTGATCGGAACAGTCCATTATGAAATCGGCACGCGGATTATTCCCGCGCGCCGGACCACGCCGGAAGCTCTTGAAGTGCAGGATTATCTCAGCCAGATGGTGCGGGCCGGCTGTCACAGTGTGGCCATGGAGGTGTCTTCCCATGCGCTCGATCAGCAGCGCGTGGCGGGCGTCGATTTTGATGTGGCGCTCTTCACCAACTTGACGCGGGATCATCTGGACTACCATCAGACCATGGAGCGGTATTTCGAAGCCAAGCGTCGCCTGTTTATCGGACTCGGCCGCGGGAAGAAGCGGGCGGTGGCGGTCATCAACCATGATGATCCCTGGGGCCGGAAATTGGCGGTGGATCCTGGAATCAGCGCTGAGATCGTAACGTTCGGCCTGGAGCCGGGTGCTACGGTGCAGGCGGTCGATCCGCATTTCGGAGCCACCGGCAGCACCTGCCGGGTGATCACGCCCTGGGGTGAAAGCGAACTGGCCACCCCCCTGCTGGGCCGGTTTAATTTGCAGAATGCGCTGGGTGCCTATGCGGCCGGGCGGGCCTTGCAATTGGATGACGACACGATCATCAAGGCGTTGGCGGCGCGCACCCGGGTCCCGGGGCGGCTGGAGGAGATTCCGGTGAATCGCGGCTGGCGGGTCTTCGTTGATTATGCGCATACGGATGACGCCCTTGCCAATGTGCTGGAAACCGCGCGGGGATTTACGGAAGGGCGGTTGATCGTGGTGTTCGGTTGCGGGGGAAACCGGGACCAGAGCAAGCGGGCTTTGATGGGCGCGGTCGCCGCACGGCTGGCGGATGTGGCGATTGTCACCTCGGATAACCCCCGGGATGAAGACCCGATGACGATTATCAGTCAGGTGTGTGCCGGGTTTGGACAGGTCGCGAATTATGAGGTGGTCGAGGATCGCGCCAAGGCCATTGCCATGGCCCTCGCCGTGGCGCGGGACAAGGACCTCGTGATGATTGCCGGAAAAGGGCATGAGACCACCCAGGAAATCGCCGGGGTCAAGGTCCTGTTTGATGACCGGGTGGTGGTGAAAAAAGCGTTAAAGGAAATGGATGGATGAGTTCCAGGGGCACGTTCGATCCCGCCGAAGTGGCGCGCTGGTGCGGAGGCCAATGGGTTCCCCGTCTTCCCGGCGCCATTCAGGCGGTGGTTCACGACACTAAAAAAGTTACAGCCGGCGCCTTGTTTGTCGCCCTGCGCGGGGCGCGCTTCGATGGGCATGAGTTTGTAGGGCAGGCGGTTCAGGCCGGCGCAGTGGCGGCGCTGGTCTCGCGCACCCGGCTGGCCGGCCTTCAGGCGCTGGACATTCCCTTGCTGGTCGTGGAGGAGCCCGGGCGCGCCTTGCAGGAAATCGCGGCCGGATACCGGGTCAAACTGGGGCTGTCGGTGGTGGGGGTGACGGGCAGTACCGGCAAAACCACCGTGAAAGAGATGATCGCCTGTCTCCTCGCGGAAACCCATTCAACCGCGCGCACCAAGGGAAATTGGAACAACGAGATCGGACTCCCCTTGAGCATTCTGGCCATCGCGCCGGATTGTCAGGTCGCCGTGCTGGAGCTGGGGATCAGTCATCCCGGCGAAATGGCCCCGCTCTGCGCCATCGCCCGTCCGGATTGGGGCGTGATCACCAATGTGGGGCCTGTTCACCTGGAATTCTTTGCTTCTGTTGAAGCCATTGCCCGGGAGAAGAGCGAACTGCTGAAAAGTCTGCCTGCCGGCGGGATCGCCGTGTTAAGTCAGGATGATCCGAATGTGGCCCTGTTACGGGCCTGTGCCCCGGGGCGGGTGATCACCATTTCTATCCAGCCGCACGTAGAAGCTGACTACCGGCTTGTCTCCAATGAGGTGACGACTGGAATCTGCCGGGTTGAAGACCGTCTCGATGGCGGCATCCATGAATTCCGGCTTTCCTTGCCGGGGCTGCATAACCGCAGCAATGCCCTCATGGCCATCGCGGTGGCGCGCGGCTTTGGCGTGGGGTGGGACCGGATTGCGTCCGCCTTCGAGCGGTTTGTGGGCCCACCCATGCGCTGGGAACAGACGGAGGCGGGCGGGGTCACGTTTATCAATGACGCCTATAATGCCAATCCCGTCAGCATGCGGGCGGCGATCGATACCTTCAGGACGATGGCCGTGGCAGGGCGGAAATGGCTGGTATTGGGCGATATGCTTGAATTGGGCCAAACCGAAGTGGCCGAACATCGTGCCCTGGGACGGTCCCTGGAACAGGGGGAGTGGGCCGGTCTGCTCACAGTCGGCACCCTGGGCGCACACATTGCCGCCGGCGCCGTGGCCGCGGGGCTTCCGGCGGAGCGGGTGCATGCGTGTGAGACGCTCGATTCAGCGGTTGACTGGTTGAGAAATTGTATCGCCCCCGGGGATGCCATATTGGTAAAAGCATCACGCGGCAAACATCTCGATGAGATCGTGGTGCGCCTGTCCGGTTTTCTGGTTAAGGATTAAAGACATGTTCTACTATTTGCAGTTTTTGAGTGGCTGGGTTTCTGAACTGCGGGTGTTCAAGTATATCACGGTGCGGGCCCTCTTTGGAGCGGGTACCGCTTTCTTGTTGTGTGTCTTGCTCGGGCCCTGGGTGATCCGAAAGCTCCGTGCCTACAAGGTGCAGCAGTATATCCGGAAGGAAGAGGCCCCCCCGCTTCATGAATTGCATAAACTCAAAGCCGGGACCCCCACCATGGGCGGTATCCTCATCATCGGTTCAGTAACCGTCTCCACGCTGCTGTGGGCCATGCCGACGAATGTGTACGTGTGGCTGACCTTATTGACTTTCATCTTCATGGGGTTCGTCGGGTTTTTGGATGACTCGGTGAAGCTGAAAGGGAAAAACGCAAAGGGCCTCAGCGCGCGGGCGAAGTTCCGGTTGCAGATCCTGTGGGCGGTGCTGGTCGGTGGCGTGATGCTCTTCCTCCCTGAAACACGGGACCATGTGCGGCAGTTGATGGTCCCCTTCTGCAAGGGACCGGTGGTCGAGAATCTGGGTTGGTTCATGGCGATTACCTTTGTGGTGCTGATTGTGGTCGGGGCGAGCAATGCGGTCAACCTGACGGACGGGCTGGATGGACTGGCGATCGGGTGCAGCAGCACGGTGGCCCTGGCCTATCTGGTGATGGCGTATATTGCCGGGAACCGGATCTTGGCGGACTACCTGTTTCTGCCCTACATCCCCGGCACCGGCGAGCTGGCCGTTTTTTGCGGATGCCTTCTCGGAGGGTGTCTCGGTTTCTTGTGGTACAACTGCCATCCCGCCCAGGTGTTTATGGGCGACACCGGCAGTCTCGCCCTGGGCGGGGCGGTGGCCATGGTCGCCATCCTGATCAAGCAGGAGCTGGTACTGGTGATTGTCGGCGGAGTCTTTGTGATGGAAGCCATGAGTGTGATCCTGCAGGTGGCCTCCTTTAAATTGCGCGGGAAACGGATTTTCGCCATGGCGCCGATCCATCACCATTTTGAAATGAAAAAGTGGAGCGAGACCCAGGTGACGATCCGGTTCTGGATCCTCTCCATCCTGTTCGCGTTACTCGGGATTGCGACACTCAAGATCCGTTGAATAAGGTCGCCACGGCTGTAGCGATTTAGGCTGTAGGCTGTTAGGTAAAGCGACAGAAAGCGGCAGATGCGAGTGAAAAAAATGAACGAATTTCCTAACAGTCTACAGCCTACAGTCTTAATACCTTCTTCCTCCCCTGTAGCTGATCCCGTGGTGTTGGTTCTGGGGCTGGGGGCCAGCGGAGAGGCGGCGGCGCAACTCTTGCTTCAGCAGGGACGGCGGGTAAGGGTGGTCGATGCCGGCCTCAATGCGGGCCTTGAGCAGAAGGCTCAGCAGTTACGGGCAAAAGGCTGCGAGGTCATGATCGGTTCCCGAAGTTTGCCTGAGGGCCCGGTTGAGCTGGCGGTCGTCAGTCCCGGCATTGCCGACACGGATCCCTGGGTACTGGCCTTGCGCGGGAAGGGGATCCCGGTGATATCCGAGCTTGAACTCGGCTGGCGTGCCTGCCGGAGCCGCATCCTGGCGGTCACCGGTTCGAATGGCAAAAGCACACTGGTGAAATTGTGCTGCGAATCCCTTCAGCACGCCGGCTTCACGGCCCTGCCGGGCGGAAATTATGGCATGCCCTTATCCGCCCTTGCCTGCGTGGAGCCCCCGCCGGCATGGGTCGTTGTGGAAGTCAGTTCATTCCAACTTGAGGCGGTCGAGCAATTTGTGCCCGAAGCGGGGATCCTGCTGAATCTCAATCCCAACCACCTGGATCGCCATGGGACCATGGAGCAGTATGCGGGCATGAAAGCCCGGTTGTTCCGCTGTATGGGGCCCCGGCAGGTCGCCGTGATTCCCGAGAAGGTGCCACCTCCGGTTCTGGCCGCGTTGCCGGCCGGGTGCCGCGTATCCACTTTCGGGCTATCCAATCACTCGACTTTTTTTTACGCGGATGGGTGCATTCGCGGCACGGGCCTGAGCCAGCCGGTTCCGGTCAATGGCACCATTTTTGACAATGAGGTAATGGGCGTAACGGCGGCCGCCTGTGTGGCGGCATTAGTGGGGGCAGGCGTCCCGCCGGAGTGCGTCACCACCGCCGCCACGGCCTTTCAAAGCCTGCCGCACCGCATGCAAACCGTGGCGGAAATCGACGGCATCCGCTTCATTAATGATTCAAAAGCCACCAATCTGGCGGCCCTGTCGGCCGGCGTGCGCATGACGCGGGGTCCGGTCCGCCTGATCGCGGGCGGGTTGCTGAAGGAAAATGATTTGGATTCAGTGAAAAAAATACTGGTAAACAAGGTGCTCGGTGTCTACATTATCGGGAAATATTCACTGGTCATGGCGGCCGCCTGGAAAAACGAGGTGGCTTGTGTGGTCTGTGCTGATTTGAAAGAGGCCGTGAAGCGGGCCTGGCAGGACGCGAAAAAGGGAGATGTGATTTTGTTGTCGCCCGGATGCGCAAGTTTTGACCAGTTCAAGGGATTTGAAGATAGAGGCGAACAGTTTTCTGGAATTGTACGGGATATAAAAAAGGAGAATAGTCAGTGAAAAAGGCGCGAATTATCGGATCAGTAGTGGTGGTGGGTGGCTTGATGTTCAGTGCGGGTTGTGGAACAACGCGGGTTCAGGAAGAGCCGACGGGAACCGTCGTGATGCCACCGACCACGGAAGTGGTGGCGCCGGTTGTCGATGTCAAGCCTGAGCCCAGGGGTGAAGTCGTGGTAGAATCCAAGGCTTATGTTGTCAAACCGGGTGACAGTCTTGGTGCGATTGCCAAGCGGTTCAAGGTGTCGACGAAAGACATTATCAAGTTGAACAGCCTCACCAACCCCAACAAGATTCGCGTGGGCCAGAAGTTGAAACTGCCCGGTACTGTCGAGTTGAGCGCGGCGGATATGGCGCCGGTACCTGTGGCCAAGGGCGCGCACAAGAAGGTGGCGAAGCACGCGGTGAAGTCTGCTCCGGTGAGCGCCAGTGGCGATGTCTATGTGGTCAAGTCGGGCGATATGATCGGGAGCATTGCGGTGGCCCACAAGACCACGGGCAAGGCGATCAAGCAGCTCAACGGGTTGACCAGTGACCGCTTGCAAGTTGGCCAGAAGCTGAAGCTGCCCAAGGGCTCTGCGACTCCGACGGCGCCGGATACCGCGGCCCCGGCCGACGCAATGACCCCTGAGGCGGTGGCTCCGGTTGGCGCGGTGCCTGTGGATGTCATTCCCCCCAAGTCGAATGATGTGCTGCATGTCGTTGAGCTCAACCAGGATTTGAACTCCATCGCCATGATGTATGGTGTCCGGGCTGAAGAAGTCATGACGCTGAACAATTTGTCCTCGCCTGACGTGAAGCCGGGGCAGACGTTGAAGATTCCTCCGCCTGTTGAGTGATGCGGAAAACGTCCACGATATTAGTGGGCATCGTTCTTTTGTTACTGGCGCTGGGCATCGTAATGTTGGCCAGCGCCAGTTCTGTTAAAGGGAACGCTGTCTACAAGGATGCGAACTATTTCCTCTACCGCCAGTTGATCTGGCTGGTCGTTGCGGCGGTGGCGGGAGCGGTGACCGCCTCGATTGATTATCATCAGTGGCAACGCTGGTGGATTCCCCTGTCTGTGTTCTCCGGACTCTTGCTGGTCATGGTCCTGGTTCCCGGAATTGGAGCCAAGATCAATGGCAGCCATCGCTGGATCCGAATTGGTCCGATCAGTACCCAGCCCTCCGAACTCGCCAAGTTTGCCATGGTGATCATGATGAGTTCCTGGATGACGCGGGCCGGCATTCAGGGGCGTACCTTTAAGGAGGGGATCCTCAGGCCGCTCCTGCTGTTGACGCCCATGTTGGGCCTGGTCATTCTTGAGCCTGATTTCGGCACGACGGTGCTGCTGGGCGTGGTCGGGGCCGCCATCATGTTTACAGGGGGCAGTCCAAAGCGCTATCTCGCCATCCTGGGTGTGATCGGGATGCTGGTGTTTGCGGCGGCCGTGATGCATGACCCCATTCGGGCCGGCCGGGTATTGGCGTTCATGGAGCCTGAAAAATATCCCAGGGAGGCGTATCATCTCCAGCAGTCGGAGCAGGCCTTTACCCTGGGCGGGGTGTGGGGCGTGGGGTTGGGCGAGAGTCTCCAGAAGCATTTCTACCTGCCGGAAGCCCACACCGATTTCATTCTGGCGATCATTGGGGAAGAGCTGGGGCTCGCGGCTACGGTGCTGGTCGTGCTGTTGTTCTCGGGTTTTCTGGCCTGCGGGGCCGTGATCAGTTTCCAGGCGCCGGATGTCCTGGGGCGGTTGCTGGGAATCGGGTTTACGCTAATGACCTCGGTGCAGGCGGCGATCAATGTCGGCGTGGTATCCGGTTGTTTACCGACCAAGGGGCTGGCGTTGCCCTTCATCAGTTATGGCGGCTCGAGTTTGATTGTCTCCATGATGTGTGTGGGCGTGCTGCTGAACATCGCCCGGCAGGCAGTGGTGCCGGAAGATTGTGCCGTCACCCGCGCCGTCGGCGACAGAGCCCGCTGGATGTAACACTTGACGTGGGCCATGAGCATTGATAGTGTTTGGCCTCTTTTTGACGGGGTCTGGAAAAACAGTCCTTCCCGGGGATTTTTTCAGATCAGATAGCCGTCAGCCTTTTTTCGGGGTGTAGCGCAGACTGGTAGCGCGTTTGGTTCGGGACCAAAAGGTCGCGGGTTCAAATCCCGCCGCCCCGACCATCCTTCGCTCTGCGCCGTGCGGCTTGAGCTACGGATGGTCTACGACCAAGACCAATGCGCAGAGCGAAGGATGGTCGCCCTTCGTAGCACAAGGCGTACTCCGCCGCAGTGCGAAGTAGGGCGCTGTCATAAGAACGACTTCCGTCACAAACTCGCCATCCAAAAGCAAGTCTTGTATTTAGTGTTAATATAGGGAATTTTATCCCCATGCACTTTATCTATCTCCTCCGTAGCCTCTCCCGCCCAAACAAGACCTATGTCGGTATGACCGAGGAAGTTGAGTCCCGCCTCAAAGTTCACAATCAAGGGCAATGCCCCTCCACATCCAGATTTCGCCCATGGGAAATCGTCACCTATGTGGGCCGTTCGAACCGAGGATCAAGCTCGTAACTTGGAGCAGTACTTGAAGACCGGATCAGGTCACGCCTTCGCCCGCAAGCATCTTTGGTAATTCGCCAAACTCAATGCTAATCAAAACTTTAGCAATGGGGTGGCGTTCGCCGTCCCCGGTGAACGATTTTTAAACTTTCTTTGGGGGTGTGCCGTTATGGGGGGTCTCAGCCTCTCCGCGTGAATGACATTCCATGCCTGCCCTGTGAAGATTTCTTGCGCAACCTCAGGCCTGGAACTGAACTGGGGGAATAGACTCTCGGGCGCGCACCGGACGACACGGAGGTCGTCCCTCCATGATTGAAAACAACCGTTTCTCGATAGTGTGGAGGGTCGCGCTCCGTCCCGATCTCATGTGGTGAGGCCATAATGAGAATGGCTCTGCACGCCCTCTCCCCTTGCGTTCGCCGCCATTCTTTGGCACCCTGCCGCAATGTCCAATCGAAAAGATCCGATACGGAAGACGCCTGACGAGATACTCGCCGACCTCATGGCGGGTCATCAGGAGGCTTTGTTCTCCGGTCCGGAGAAAGCGCGGAAGTACCTGCTTAACTTCGTCGGGCAGGCCAACTCGATCCCGAATGCCGTTAAGTTCTTCCTGTTCGACCTGATGGCCGAGGACACCTTTCAGTGTGGGGACGGTGAAGTCTGTTGCGAGGCGGCCGCCACGGCGGCGGGCTACCTGCCGGTGGCCCGTAATGAGATGCCGACTGCCTTTCGTGAGTACCGCCCATCTATCCGGCTGTTCGAGCGGGGAATCGCTTTGGCGATTGACGAGGGTGAGTTCGAGCAGGCGCTGACCTTGTGCGACGAGGCGATCACTCTCGGACTGGGTAAAGCCTACGAGGCTAAGCGGGCGTCGATCGAGAGGATGACATAGCCTTCCGATCGCCATTCGTGCCTGTACCTTGGCTCCCCTCACAGTGATTCGGCGCGTTTGAACTGCGGCAGGTACTTTTTGTTCTGCTTGAACATTTCCTTCACCATCGCCTTGATCTCACGGAGCGAGAGTACCGACGCCGTTAACGGATCGTGGGCTATCGCCTGGTAGATCAGCCGGGCATCCCCCGTCAAGGCTCCCTCGACGGCCATCATCTCGATCTGCGCGCTCAGGGATGCCAGCATCGCACAGGACGCCGGAAGGGCGCCCACATGCATGGGTTGGAGCCCCTTGCGCGACACAAGCACCGGGACCTCCACGCAGGCACCCTGCGGAAGATTCGTTATCAGGCCGGTGTTCGGGACATTGCCATTGAACTCGAACAACTCGCCCCCCATTCTGGCGTTGATAATATAGGCGGCATACTCGTGACCCCGTTCCAGCGAAATCGGGGTATCCTTGGCCAACCACTCCCGTGCCCCTTTCTTCCAGGTCTTGTCCGTGC
>JBIKMI010000081.1:0-10320 GCA_044359285.1 Kiritimatiellia bacterium | reverse complement strand
AACATACTGCCGGGCAAATTCGGCAATCTGATTCAATTCTTCCTGTTGTGCCATAAAACGCGATTAGGCCCGGAAGGGGTTTTGCACACTGACCCCGTTGTAGTTTTGCCCGTGAATGAGGTCTTCGCTCAAGATGGTCTTAGCATGTGCGTGGCGGGCGGCGGCGAGAATCAGGCCGTCCCAGAATGAGAGTTGCCACCGCTCCATTTCCGCCATACCTGCCTTGAGCAGGCCGACGTCGTTTTCCACAACTCGCCAGTGTGTGTAGGCGTCTACGGTTTCCCGTGGCCGCATTTGGCTCTGGTTCCATTTTCGAGCTCCTGGAATTCCGACCTCGACGCGTGTTCCAGAAAACCGTATCATTTATGCCCTTATGAGTCGCGATCACATTATTATTGCGGGGGCGCGTGAGCATAACCTGCAGAACATCACGGTGCGGATTCCCCGTGACAGTTTTACCGTTATTACCGGGCTGAGCGGGTCGGGTAAATCGTCGTTGGCCTTTGATACCCTGTTTGCGGAAGGGCAGCGCCGGTATGTTGAAAGTCTTTCGGCCTATGTGCGCCAGTTTCTCGATCAGATGCAGAAGCCGGATGTGGATTACGTCGAAGGGCTCTCCCCGGCGATCTCGATTGAACAGCGCACCGCCGGGTCAAATCCGCGCTCCATCGTCGCCACCACCACGGAAATCCACGACTACCTGCGGTTGCTTTATGCCAATGTCGGCCATCCGCACTGTCCGCACTGCGCCAAACCGGTCGCCGGCCAATCGGCAGAAGTGATCGTCGATCAGTTGCTGATGTTGCCCGGGAAAACCAGGGTCGCACTGCTGGCCCCTTTGTTGCGCGGCAAGAAGGGCTTGCATGAGGCCATTTTCGAGAAAATCCAAAAGCAGGGATTTGTCCGGGTCCGGGTCGACGGGGAGATGGTGGAAATCGATAAACTCCCCAAGCTCGACAAGAAAAAGGCCCACAATGTGGATGTGGTGATCGATCGCCTGGTGATCGGGGACAAAATCCGGTCCCGCCTGACGGACTCCGTTGAATTGGCCTTGCGAGAGGGGAATGGGGCTTTGATGGCACTGACCCAGGCAGGATCCGAGACCACGGCGTGGGGGGAGCGGCTCTATTCCGAGAAGCATGCCTGTGCGGATTGCGGGGTCAGTTTCGAGAAGTTGACCGCCCGCCATTTTTCCTTCAACAGTCCATATGGCGCCTGCCCGGATTGTTCCGGTCTGGGAACCCGCATGATTTTCGACGAACAACTGGTGATCCCCAATACGGAACTTTCAATCGATGGCGGGGCCATCACGGCCTGGCGGCGCGGCGGGCGCCGGCTATTGATTTACTATAAGTCGCTGCTCCGTTCGCTCGCCAAGGAGTGCGAGTTCAGCCTGGACACTCCTTTTAAGGATCTGCCGGAAGAGGTCCGCAACCTGCTCCTGCATGGGTCTGGCGACAAGGACATGACGTTTGGCTATTGGCGGGGTGGGGCGCGCCGTCATTACGAGAAACCGTTTGAGGGAATCCTTCCCAATCTGGCCCGGCGATATAAAGAGACCGATAGTGATTTCGTGAGGCAACGTCTGCGGGATTATATGAGCAAGATGGTTTGCCCTACCTGTAGCGGGGCCCGGTTGCGGCCGGAAGTGCTGGCCTGTACGGTGGTCGGTAAATCCATTGTGGATCTGACCCGCCTCTCGGTCCGGAACGCCCTGGAGTTTTTCAAGACGCTGGTCCTGGCGGATCAGGAGAAGAGAATCGCCGGTGATGTGATCAAGGAAATCCAGGAGCGCCTGCAGTTTCTGGCGGATGTGGGGTTGGACTATCTGACCCTGGACCGGGAAAGCGGCTCCCTTTCGGGTGGGGAAGCCCAGCGGATCCGCCTGGCCACGCAGATTGGCTCCCGGCTGGTGGGGGTGTTGTATGTCCTCGACGAGCCGAGTATCGGGCTCCATTACCGGGACAATGAGCGCCTGATCCATACCTTGAAACAATTGCGTGACCTGGGGAACACCGTGGTGGTGGTGGAACACGATGAAGAAACGATCCGTGCGGCGGACTATGTCATCGACCTGGGCCCGGGGGCAGGGCGGCATGGCGGGCAGGTGATCCACCAGGGAACCGTGCCTGAGTTGCTGGCAAACCCGAAGTCGCTGACCGCCCAATACATGAATGGTGAGTTGACGATTCCGGTGCCGACGCAACGGACGCCGCCGGGTGACCACTGGCTGCAGTTGATGGGATGCACGGAGAATAATCTCAAAAACCTGAGTGTCCGGATTCCGCTGGGACTGCTGGTCTGCATTACCGGCGTCTCGGGAAGCGGGAAGAGTACCCTGGTGGATGATATTTTACGTCGCGCCTTGTTCCGCAAGTTCTACGGGTCCAAGGATATTCCCGGTGCGCACCGCCGGCTTCTGGGCGCGGACAAGCTTGATAAAGTGATCGTGATTGATCAATCCCCGATCGGACGTACCCCCCGCAGTAATCCCTCGACGTATACGGGTGCGTTCGGGCCGATCCGGGACCTCTTTGCCGCTCTGCCGATGTCGAAAGTCAGGGGGTATGGGCCGGGCCGATTCAGCTTCAATGTTAAGGGGGGGCGCTGCGAGAGCTGCAAGGGAGACGGCATCATCCGGCTGGAGATGCACTTTCTGCCTGACGTTTATGTGTCCTGTGAACAGTGTCACGGCTTACGCTACAACAAGGAGACGCTCGAGGTTCACTACCACGGGAAAAGCATTTCTGAAGTGCTGGCCCTGACGATTGACGAGGCCCTCGAGTTTTTTAAACACATTCCGGCTATTGAGCGCAAGGTGCGCACGCTCTCCGAAGTGGGGCTGGGCTATATCCAGTTGGGCCAGTCTGCGACGACGCTTTCGGGCGGGGAGGCACAGCGGATGAAATTGGCCTCCGAATTGAGCCGGAAGGCGACGGGCAAGACGCTCTACCTGCTTGATGAACCCACCACGGGTCTCCATTTTGCGGATATCCAGCGCCTCATGCATGTCCTGGAGCGGTTGCGGTCGTCCGGAAATACCGTGCTGGTGATTGAACATAATCTCGACGTCATAAAACGGAGCGACTACATTATCGATCTAGGGCCTGAAGGGGGCGATGGGGGCGGGCAGATTGTCGCCACCGGCACTCCCGAGGAGATATCCCGGTGCGACGCCTCGCACACGGGGCGGGCATTGCGTCTTCATTTTGAGAAATCATGAATACGGTCTGGACTAATCTACTGATGCGGTGGGTGCTGGCGTTTTTGTTGATCGCCACTGGAGCATGGGCCGCCGAGACTACGGCTCCCGCTCAACGGGAGCCTGACTCCGTCTTCGTTACTCTGGCGGCGGCGCAAGTGGCCTTGGAGGACGGTTTCTGTGAGCTGGCTCAGAAGCAAGTGGAGGAGTTGTTGCGGAGCGGGGCCTTGCCCGCAGCACAGCGTGGCGATGCTACCGTCCTGCTGGTCCGGGCGCTATATGGGCAACGACGGTTTGCCGAGATGGCCAGCCGGTTGGAGTCGATCGGCCTGTCGACACCCACCACACAGGCGGGTGCGTTGGTCTATTGGCAGGCCGTGGCGCAGTATGAGTCCGGCCGCTTCCAGGCGACGTTGGATGTGCTCCGTAATTTTGAAGGACGCTTTCCCGGCAGCCCCCTGACGTCCCGGGCCTCGCGCTTGGAAGCCTGGGCCAATCTGAAGGAGGGCCGACAGGCAGAAGCCCTTGCTGTTTTTGAACGATTTGATCGTCAATTCGGGGTCACGGATGAAGGGGCCGATAATCTGCTGGACTGGGGACAGGCCCTGCTGGCGACGGGAAACAATGCCGGCGCCCGAACCGTTCTGGATCGGCTGGTCACTCGCCAGCCGGATCTTGGAGCAGTTCAGGACGGAAAGTTATGGTTGGCCAAATCCCTGGTGATGGAAGGGAAGTGGGAGTCAGCGTGGAACATCCTGACGCTGATGGCTGGGGATCCCCTGGTGCGGTTGGATCGTCGGGCATTGGCGCTTATGACGCTCAGCGAAGTGAATGCCGCCCAGACCAATTATGCGGCGGCGGTCACGTCGGCCTCCCGGTCAGTTGAGCTGGCACCCACCACGGCGCTTAAAAACCGGGGCCGGGCCCTGTGTGGGAAATGGTTGCTCAGGCAGAATAAAATTGCGGAAGGCGCTGAATTATTACGCCCGGTGATTGCCCGGATGACCGATGATCCCCTGGCTCGGGAATTGCAGCTCGAATTGGCCTCAGGCTATGTCGAGCTGAAGCAATACGAAAAAGCGGCGCAGGAATTCCAATATTATCTAGAGACCTTCAAGGATCCGGAGGGGCGTTTAGCCGCCTTTAAGGGGCGGGGTCTGGCCCTGTGGGAGGGCCAGCGGTATGCCGAGGCGGCCACCATGTTTGAGAAGGCGGCGGCGCTGGTGCCGGATCCCGCTCAATCCGAGCCCCTGTTGATCAAAGCCGCGGACGCCATGTTTGCCAACGCCCAGTATAAGTCAGCGGAGACGGCTTATGAAGCGATTCTGGCGAGCTATCCGGCCTCTGCGCTGAACGCCCAGGTTCTCTATCAGATCGGCGAGTGTCTGGCCCGCCAGTCGTTGCGCCGTGAGGCCGAAGGGCGTTTCCGCGAGTTGGTCCGCAAAACGCCCTCCCACCCTCTGGCGGAGCGGGCATTGATGCGCATTGCGGAAATGAAAGAAGAGCAGGGGCCGGCCTTTGTGCGGGAAGCGATGTCGGCCTATATGGATGTCATGTCCGTTTACCCGAAAGGGAGCTTGTTTGCCGAGGCGTTGCATCGGCATGGGCTGGCGGCTTACCAGATGGGGGAGATCGATGTGGCCCTTACTGATTTTTCAAGGGTGGTTCAGGAGTTTCCGGGGAGCCGGGTGGCTCCCCAGGCCTATTTCATGCGCGGCTGGGCCTTGTATATGCGCGGGCAGGAGGAGGAATCGCTCAAGGTCTGCATGGCCTTTGTGGAGCGCTATCCCGCCAGTGAATGGACGCCGGGCGTGGTGTTCTGGATTGGCGAGTACGCGTTTAACCATGGGCGCTATGCCGATGCCGAGGCCCAATTCATCAAGTTGGCCGATCAATCGCCCCAGGACCCCCTTGCGGGCCAGTCCCTGATCTGGGCAGGTCGGGCGGCCATGATGCAGAAGGAATATTTGCGGGCAGTAGACTCGTTATCCCGCATGACGCGATCCTACCCGGCCAGTCCGCACATCGCCGAAGCCCGGTTCCTCCAGGCCGATGCTTTAAGTGAGCTGGGTGAGTTTTCCAGGGCCATTCTCGTGTTTGATGAAGTGATTGAGAAATTCCCGAACTCCCCACTGGTCAGTGCCGCCTGGGGGCGCCGCGGGGACTGCCACTTCACCCTCGGGGCAACGGACCCCAAGCGCTATGCCGAGGCCATCACCGCCTATCGCGCCGTCAGCCGGAGCCCCGGCACCACCTTTGACCTGGAACTCCAGGCGGACTACAAGATCGGGCGTTGCTATGATAAGATGGGGAAGTTGCCTGACGCCTTTGAGCAGTATTACACCCGGGTCGTCTGCCGGTATCTCGCAGAAAAGCAGAAGGACAGTGCGGCCGCGGTCTGGTTCACGAAAGCCGCGTTTGCGGCGGCGGACCTTCTTGAATTGGAGAAGAACTGGAAGCGAGCCATCAAGGTGCTTGAGCGGGTGGAGGGGGCCCAGATCCCTGCCAGCGTTGATGCCCGTAAACGCATTGAGCAAATTCGTTCTGAGCACTGGATCTGGTAAGGAGTAAAGCATGTTTGAGTTATTGAATGAAGGTGGGCTGATTGCGTGGATTATTACCGGGGCCGGACTGTTTGCGTTCGCGCTGTTTATCGAACGGCTGTTGACCTTGCACCGGGCCCGCATCAAGTCAGAGGATTTCATTGCAGGGATCTGCAACAATCTCGGCCGTGGAAATGTCGATGAGGCCCTTTCGATCTGTGACGATACCCCGGGGCCGGTGGCGGGTATTGTGCGGGCAGCGATCCTCAACCGGCGGGCCGATAAGGACGCCATCCGGACAGCCATGGAAAATGCCGGGCGCACGGAAATTTCCCGCATGGAACGCCGGCTGGCAAATTTCGTCACCATTGCCCAGGTGGCCCCGCTTTTCGGGCTGCTGGGAACGGTGGCTGGAATGATCAAATCCCTGCAGGTCATGCGGGCGGCGGCGCCGTTGGTCCAGCCGGGGGATGTGATGGGGGGCCTGATGCAAGCCCTGGTGACCACGGCGGTCGGACTTGCCGTGGCGGCACCCTGCTATGTGGCATTCAATTATCTGACCGGCAAAGTCGAGAAAATCGTGATTGATATGGAGCGGGCCGCCTCCGATATGCTCGCGTTCCTCTCTGGTATGCCCATTGTTCATGATGACCCTGCACCGGAGAAGGACGAATGATCAAGAGGGATGAACCAAAGCTGATCGGGTGGACCGTGCATGGATTCCGGCACTACCGCCCTCAGAACCGCTTGAATAAGGGGTTGGTGGCTACGGCCCCCTGGATGAGTGTCACGCTCCTGATTGCGTTATACCTGTATTTGCTCGCTCCGAATGTGTTGCAGCCGGGGATGGTCCTCCAGCTCCCGGTGGCGCCGTTTTCGGATGGGCGTCACTATGGCCATAATGTGGCCGTGTTGTCCCTGCCCATGGTGGGGCGGACCGAGCGGGATGAGATCTTCTTTTTTGATGATCAGCGATATTTGGGGCGTGAGCCTGCGGAGATGGATGCGTTGCGCGGGGCGTTGGCCACTGCCTGGACGCAAAAGCCCAATTTGCCAATGGTGATTGAGGCGGACCGGATGGTGCGGCATGATACCGTGGTGAAGTTGTTTGATATGGCCGCCGAGGCGGGCTTCCGTGAAGTTAACCTGGCCACCCGGTCATCACAGAGGTAACGGGCGTGCGCAATCCCTATGTTATTCCTTTTTCCTGGCGCAATGTGGCGCTCGTGTTGGTGGGCAGCCTGAGCCTCTGGGGGGTGCCCTGGCTGGTGTGGCCCACCGGCTCCCTGCTGGCGGGAAAACCGGATCGGCCTGCTCCCCCGGTGTTCCGGTATATTCGGGCCACCAAAGGTCTGGATGGGTCAACCTGGTCGCCTGTCCTGATGCCGTTACCTACTCCCGATGGCTTTAGTAAAAAAGCGGCGTTAAAGGCCACGCCCAACCGGAGTCTGGTTTCCGTTCTCAAGCCGAAGATATCGGAGCCCGTCTACATGAAGGTGGAGCCGACTCAAAAGATGCCGGTCGTGTCGCCGTGGGGGGCGTTCCTGAGGCCAGGAAAGTTCGACCCGGAGGCCCTCCCCGCTCCGGCATCTAAAGAGGAGGGATTTCGTCCGGCAAGTGTAATCCGGTTTGAGATTCAGGAGCCTTTACGCTATCGTCAGTATGAGATTCCCGCGTTGGTGATGGCGATGACGAACGGGACGGGGCTCCCTGTGATCGGGATGACAGCCGCCGTTGAACTCGATCCGCAGGGACGGGTGCAGCATGTCATGCTGGAACAGCCGTCGGGCATCCCCGAGATGGATTCGGCGATGGTACGGGCATTGCGTTCGGGGCGGGGCCAACCGGGTGCCTCCAGTACATGGGGACGCGTGAAGCTTTTTTATTGGAAAACCAGTCCGGTTCAGAAGGAGTAAGGTATGGAAATCAAAATCGTGAAATGGGCGGCGGATAAACCGTCTGCCATCGTGACCTCATTTTTAAAGCGACCAGCGTTTGATCCCGGGGCGGAAATCGCCGCCAAGGCCACCCTTGATGATATCCGCCTGAACGGTGATGTCGCGGTGCTCAAGGCGGTCCGGGAATTCGACGGGGTGTCGTTGAATCCCGCAGGGATGCGGGTGACGCTGGCTGAACTGGCGGAGGCGCGCGAACTGGTGGATGCGCCCTTCCGCATCGCGGCCCGTGAGACGTACAAGCGCGTCACCACCTTTTCACGCGCCGGGATGAAGAAGGATTGGAAGATCTTCAGCCCCAAGGGCGGAGAGCTGGGCGAGCAATTTGTGCCGTTGGACCGGGTGGGGGTCTACATTCCCGGCGGGCAGGCCCCGCTGGTTTCCACGGTGTTTATGACCGTCACGCTGGCGCGGGTGGCCGGCGTCCAGGAAATTGTGGCCTGCACGCCCTCTGACGCCAATGGGAAAGTGAATCCCTACATCCTGTTTGCGCTGGAAATGGCGGGCGCCACGGAGATCTACCGGGTGGGTGGGATCCAGGCCATCGGTATGATGGCCTACGGCACCAAGACGGTTCCGCGTGTGCAGAAAATCGTGGGACCCGGCGGGGCCTATGTCACGGCGGCAAAAAAACTGGTGTATGGGGAGGTCGCACTGGATCTGGTCGCCGGCCCCAGTGAAATTGCGATCCTCGCGGATGACACCGCCCCGGCGGAATGTGTGGCGGCTGACCTGCTGTCCCAGGCGGAACACGGCACCGGCCAGGAAAAGGCAATTCTGGTGACGACCTCCAGTGCGTTGGCAACCAAAGTTTCGGAGCAACTGCTGGCCCAGGCGGAATTATTGTCGCGTAAGGCCGCCATTCATAAAGTGCTTGAGAAGGGGACGTTGGTTGTGGTGGTAAATACCCTGGATGAGGGCATGGACCTCTGTAATCAATTTGCACCTGAACATTTTGAGATTCTGGTGCGCGAGCCGCGGAGCTGGTTGCGGAAAGTCCGGACCGCCGGCGCGGTGTTTTTCGGGATGTGGACGCCTGAATCGGTGGGCGATTTTGTCGCCGGGCCCAGCCATGTGCTGCCGACCGGCGGTACGGCCACCATGTTCTCGGGGTTGACGGTCGATGATTTCCGGAGGCGCACCAGCTTTATGGCTTTTACCCGTGCCGACCTGCAGGAGACCCTTCCCGTGATTGAGGCGTTTGGGAGGGTGGAGGGGTTGGATGGCCATGCCCGCGCCGCCCGGATAAGATTTGAGGTGTCATGATGAAGAGCCCCCTGATCCGTCAATCGGTCCAGAAGCTGGTTGCCTACACCCCGGGTGAGCAACCGAAACGACCCGGCCTGGTTAAGCTGAACACGAATGAGAATCCCTATCCCCCTTCGCCTCAGGTGGCGGCGGCATTGGCGTCGATTCCTCCGGAATCCCTGCGGCTTTACCCGGACCCCGTTTGTTCCGTGTTGCGTCAGGCCATCGCCGAGTTGCATGGCGTCTCGGAGGAACAGGTGTTTGTCGGGAACGGATCGGATGAGATACTCGCGCTGTGTACGCGGGCGTTTGTGGAGGATGACGGGACGATCGGGTACTTTACCCCGTCGTATTCCCTTTATCCGGTGTTGACGGCCATCCGGAATGTCCGGGGTGTGGCGTGTGAATTGACCGAATCATTTGAGTGGGGGGAGCAGGATCCGGCACCCGCTTCGTTGTTCTTCCTGGCCAATCCCAATGCCCCGACAAGCATGCTGTTCGCCACTTCACGGGTCCAGCAATTCTGCCACTCCTTTCCCGGCGTGGTGCTGGTGGATGAGGCGTATGTCGATTTCGCCCGTGAAAGCTGTCTTGAACTGGCCCGGACGCTGCCCAACGTCCTGGTGATGCGAACCCTCTCAAAGTCCTATTCGCTGGCCGGGATCCGGTGTGGCTATGTGGTGGGGGCGGAGCCCCTGATTTCAGCCTTATTCAAGATCAAGGACTCCTATAATCTCGATCGACTGACCCAGGTGGCCGCCACCGCGGCCATTTTGGACCAGGACCATATGCGCATGAATGCCGGCCGGATTATCGCCACGCGTGAACGGCTCATCAAAGTGCTGGGCCAGATGGGGTTTGCGATGTGTCCATCGGATGCAAACTTCCTCTGGGCCCGACATGAGAGCCGCCCCGCCAAGGAGATTTTCCAGGCATTGAAAGCCGCGGGCATCCTCATCCGCTATTTCCCGGGCGAGCGGACGGGGCAGTATATCCGTATCACCATCGGGACAGATGGCGAGATTGATCAGCTGCTCGTTGAGTTGAAAAAATGGCTGGAGGGCTGACCTCGCTTAAGTCGAGCGGAAGACTTCACCGCTAATTTAAGAAATCCAAGAAATTCAGATTTAAGAGAAGAGTTTGAACAGAAGCTCGCGAAGATCGCGAAGGAAATGCAAATGTGGCGTTAATTTTTCCGCACGTGTACATGCGGAGAAAATAAACGCCACGGTTTCTTGAAGACACAGGAAACATTCCCTGCGCAAATTTCCGCATTCCGTTTTACTCTTCAATTCACGGAAAAACCGGCTTGAGATTTTTGATGGATGGCGTAATCGCCAGACACAAAAATCTCAAGACATTTATTTCTTCT
>JBIKMI010000355.1:0-2757 GCA_044359285.1 Kiritimatiellia bacterium | reverse complement strand
GGTATGCCGCCACCTCAGAGATTCGGAATTTCCGCCTGCCCCCAAGTTCGTTCCCAGGGATCTGATACCTCCACAAACTCGTTGCGGACACCCCGAGCGCCTTCGCGCAGACTTTCAGTGTGACGAACGGCTCTGGTATTGCCGGCACTGGCAAACTGGGTGATTCACCTCGCAGTACCACCAGCGCTTTTTCTTGTAAGTCCGGTGGGGCAGTAAAGATCGCCTCGATCAGTTTCTTGACCAAATCATTATCCATGACACCTCTCCTTATTTATCCGCTACAAACCATTTGCAACGTTTAGAGAAGTCTCGCCAGGGAAAGCCGATATTTCAATTGAGATCTGGGCGGCAAGCCGGGTCGTGGCGGATGGGGTTGAAACATTGTTCGAGAAAGGATCAGTTAGTTAAGGGAGGAGGGCCATGGCAGTATTCCTATAGCCCGGACATATCACAGCATTACTTTTCAAAAGGTAGCAATGGGTAGCAGTCAAAGGGTAGCACCGGGATGGGTAAAGGTAGCAACTTGAAAAAATCACAAAAAATATTCTCTGAGGGCGTGCAGACTAAATACAGACTGACGGTTAAAACGCCGCTAAAACTGAAAAGCGTGGAAACATTAAGGTTTTCTCAAATCAGGAGCAGAAAATCGACTGCTACCTTTATGCTACCCTTTAAGGGGGTGAAATGATCAGAAACGATGTGAATGGTTCAACAAGCGCAAATCGGCATTAGACAAGAAAAAGCCGCGTATTCCTTTTGGAAATACGCGGTTTTAGTAAGTGGTGGTGGGATAAGGATTCGAACCTTAGAAGGCGTAGCCAGCAGATTTACAGTCTGCCCCGTTTGACCGCTCCGGAATCCCACCATATCTTTTTCGAGGTTATCCGGGCGGAATTAAGCCGCCCTTGTCCTTGAGAAAGGCGTGCATAATGGCGTTTGAAGGTGATCCTAGCAAGCCAAAAGTTGAGCGGTCGGAAATCTTGGGTGCATCTGCGATTTGGTGTACCTCCAGGCCGGATGCATTTGAAATCGCAAAAGAATCAGAAGGATTACCACCCGCTTGGAGTACCAAGCTCGAGGCGCAGAGACTCAGAGATCATTCCACAGAGAAGGGATTATAGGGGCGGGCGTGGTTTCGTCATATTGAGGTCCGGAGTGATCCCAAACGTGAATGAGAGTGGCGACTGATGGGTTTGACGGTATTCAGCGGCCGTAACCCCCATCTCCATCCGGAAACGACGGGAAAAATAAAGCGGATCACTGAAGCCTGAGGCTTCCGCGATCTCGCCAATTTTCAGGCGGGTTTCGACCAGGAGGCGGCAGGCCTCTTCCAGCCTCAACCGCATGGCATAACGAGCCGGCGGAACCCCCACGACCTCCGCCCAACGCCGGCGAAAGGTGGAGGCTGAAAGCCCATGCTTCCGCGCCAACTGGTTGAAATCATGCGGCGCGAGAAAATGCCGCTTTACCGTGTCACGGATTTCAATAATGGCCCGCTCTTCGGGTGCCATGAACTCCCGCGTTTCGCTCAGTACACTCTCAATCAACATGAGCTCGCATAACCGGTCCACACGGTCGGCAAACCCGCTCTCCTGCCCTTCCACATCCACCCGCTTCAATTCAAGCAACAGCGCCCGGGTCGCGCCGGTATCCCTGATATTCCAGGCCGGGACATCACGTCGGATCAACCCGATTTTCTCGAGCGCGGGAATCCTGGCCGGATTGTAGATCAGGAATAGTTCCTCCCACTCCGTCCATTTGCCACAGGGCCCGTATTTCATCATCAGCCCGGGTTCCTGGGTGATGACGCACGGGGCCTGAACTGGCCAGCACCGGCCTTTACGCCAATACTCACCCCCACCACTGAGGATAAATGAGAAATTGAAGGTACTGAACGGGCGGTGCACCCATTCCGTTTTGCGGGGAATATACCCGATATTATCCACGGGCAAGGCCGATGGAAAGCGGCGGGGGAGATGTCCCACATGCATGAGGCGACTGGAAAAAACGTCCATAACAAAGATAATATTGTGCATTGTGATTAAGTCAATTCACAAGTATTTTGACAAAAAAAGGAGATCGAGCTTGAAACCAACAAAAATCGGTGTGATCGGGTGCGGCAATATCAGCGGGGCGTATTTCAAGGCGGGGCAAACCTTTCCGAATCTTGAAATCGTGGCGTGTGCAGATTTGGATTTAACGCGGGCTAAAGCCAAGGCGGAAGAGTTCAAAATCCCCAAAGCCTGCAGCGTCAAGGAAATGTTGGCGGATCCGTCTATTGAGATTGTGGTCAATCTGACCATCCCCAAGGCGCATGTCACCGTTGCCCTGGCAGCCCTCGAGGCCGGCAAGCATGTCTACGGCGAAAAACCTCTGGCCGTGACACGCAAGGATGGTCAGAAGATCCTGGCGTTGGCCAAGGCAAAAAAACTCCGTGTGGGCTCGGCCCCGGATACCTTCTTCGGCGGGGGCATTCAAACCTGCAGGAAATTGATTGACGATGGGTGGATTGGGGAACCCGTGGCCGCCACCGCTTTCATGATGTGTGCCGGGCATGAAAGCTGGCACCCGCAACCGGAATTTTACTACGACCTGGGCGGGGGACCGATGTTGGACATGGGCCCTTACTATCTGACTGCGCTGATCAATATGTTGGGTCCCATCAGCCGCGTGAGCGGTTCAGCCCGAATCACCCATGCCGAACGGATGATCACCAGTAAGCCGCAGTACGGCAAGATCATGAACGTCAAGGCGTTG
>JBIKMI010000354.1:0-2774 GCA_044359285.1 Kiritimatiellia bacterium | reverse complement strand
GTGCGAGGCGTGGTTGGACTAAGCCGGCCCAAGGCCGGCAGAAATTCCTTACTACAATCTAAACTGTAATGATGCCCCTCAAGGTGTGGCCGATGCGGACATAGTGTTCGCAGGCGGACCCACCAGGAGAGACAGCAATGCAGAAAAAGAATAGCACAGAACAGGCAAGGATCGAGAAGAAGATTTTACAGGAAACTGTTTCGCCGTTGCAGGCGAGGATGCGCGGGGACATGGCGCAGCGCGGGTACAGTCCACTCACGCAAACGATCTATGTCAGAGCCATTAAACACCTTTCCCAACACTACAACAACAGGAGTCCGGAGCTGATCTCCATTGAAGAGGCCCAGTGTTATCTGCGCCTGCTCAAGAAACGCAAGGTCAGTGTTACCGCGTTGAGCTCCCAAACCGGGGGCATCCGCTTTTTGTTTGAAGTGACCTTTGGCAAGATCTGGAAGCCCGTTTCCCCATTGCGCCAGCGCATGCTTGAAGACATGGACATGCGCGGGTTTTCGGTGAGGACCCAGTTGTCTTATGTCCGGTCAGTCATCGCGTTGTCCCGCTACTTCGGCAACCGCTCCCCGGCAACATTGACCGACGAGGAGATCCGCCGCTACTTTGTACATCTGAAGGTCGAGCGCAAGTTGGCCAGACAAACCGTGACCATTGCGTTATGCGGCATCAAGTTTTTCATTGAGGTCACCCTCAAACGCGACTTTTCCCTCACCGGTATACCTGTTCCAAAACGGCAGAAGAAGCTACCTGTAGTGCTATCCCCGCAGGAAGCCCGCGCCATCATATCCAAAGTTAAATCGCCCCGTTTCAGCACCTGCATCAAGTTGATATACGCCTGCGGTTTACGACTGGGTGAGGCTTGTCGATTGGCTCCCACCGACATTGACAGTGCCAGGGGCGTTGTTAATATCCGCAATGCCAAAGGGGCTACTGACCGGCAAGTACCGATTCCTCCGACCATCATCGCACTTTTGCGGGAATTCTGGAAAACCCACCGCAACCAACGATGGCTCTTCCCTGCTGAAAGCTGCGGTCACCGCTGCGGCTCTCCAGCTGAACGTCACATTCCTCTCGGCGGAGTCCAGAAGGCCTTTCAGTTGGCCAGAAAAGCTACGCGGATTCAAAAAGCCGCACATTGCCATACCCTACGTCACAGTTACGCTACACATTTACTCGAGGCGGGTATTAATTTACGGATGATTCAGGAATGGCTCGGGCACCGCTCGCCCATGACCACCTCGGTCTACACCCACATGACCGAGCAGGCTACCTCTGTCGCCGCCCAACAGGTCGGCCAGATGATGGCGGATCTGTAAGTGGGCGCACTGGCGGACATCATCCGCCGCCACGGTCCGTCGTACGTACAGCAGTTTGGTGATCGCATGCCCCCGCCTCACAAGCGGGTGCTGCGTGATCTCACTTGCTGTCGTACGCCGGAAGCCGGCGGTCAGATCTGGCATTGCCGCAAGTGTGGCTCGGCGCATCCCGCCTGTCACTCCTGCGGCAATCGCCATTGCCCTACCTGCGGAGGCGATGACGCCAAACTATGGCACGACCGTCAGATGACGAAACTCCTGCCGGTATCCTATTTCCTTTGCACTTTCACCGTCCCCGAGGAACTGCGCGCCATCATCGCTTCCAAGCCAAAGGAATGGCTGGCATTACTCTTTGACGCCTCCTCCAGTTCGCTGATGGATCTCTGCCAAAATCCCAAATGGTTTGGCGCCATCCCGGGTATCACCGGCGTCCTTCACACCTGGTCACGGGCCATGATCTATCATCCGCACATCCATTATCTCGTCACAGGTGGCGGATTCGACCAGACCGGCGCCTGGCGTTGGCCAAAAAATGGATTCCTCGTGCCGGCCCACGCACTTTCACGCGTCTACCGCGAAAGGTTCAAAGCCGGTCTAATAAAAACTGACACTGCAATCCTGGCAACAATCCCGGCCAAAGTCTGGAACACGGACTGGGTGGTTGACATCAAAGGTGTGGGGAATGGCGAAAAGGCTTTGAAGTATCTGACCCGCTACATCTTCCGCGTCGCTCTCACGGACTCGTCCATCACTCATCATGATGATAACCACGTCATCTTCCGCTACCGCAAATCAGACTCCGGCAAGACTGCAAGTGTCACCCTGGCGCCTTTTAAATTCCTCCACCGTTTCTTGCAGCATGTCCTGCCCAAAGGCTTCGTCAAAGTCCGCTACTTCGGACTTCATCTTCCCGCGCGCCGTAAAACGCTGGCCCTCGCAAAGGCCACACTTTGCCTTCATTATAAACTGCCGATCCCGCCCGTGCCGCCTCCCGCTTCGCCGAAACCACAACCCTGTTGCCCCGTCTGCCGAATACCGCTGGTTCAGGGAATGCGCTTCCGTCCCGGCCAGATGCCCCCTTCGCATGCCCCACCGGTATAGGTCCATGACGAAACACTCGCACATCGTTAACTCAGATCAAGCCGCGCTCAACACGGCCTTGCCGGGTTCTGCCCATACATCAAAAAATAAGGCTGATCGCTACGCCTCTCGACGCTCGCGCTCAGCCCTTTCAGCCATCTCCGTCTCATCGGCATCCGGCCACTACGGTCAGAGACTTCGATAACCCTCGTCTTTGCACCCATCGGCGCCGTGCAAAATACAGTAAACTTAGTCCAACACAGGGTTGCTCATCGCGCTGGGGCGCGACGTGCTAACCCTTTCAATGTTGCGCTTTTGTTTATTCATGCCGCGCTTGGCTTTGGGGTTTTGCTTGCTCAGCCCTTC
>JBIKMI010000079.1:0-10444 GCA_044359285.1 Kiritimatiellia bacterium | reverse complement strand
AAATAATTGATCTGCGTCGTTCCCACATAACCATGCGCCTTCACCCATTCATTGATTTCATGGGTGGTGATTGTGTGAACATGGCGGGATCCGAATTGCTTCGCAAAAACGTTAATCCGGAATCGGATATCCTTGATGTACCGGATCCGCTTGCCCTTCTCGGTCTTCAGCTTGACATATTCATCCAACAGTTCTTGAACTGTTTTCACGCCCCCGGCGGGCTTGTGGTGGCTTTTCCAGAAAGAGACAGCATTGGATAAGGGGCTGCCGTCCAATTCCGTTTTAGCGGCAACGTACTCCTTTACGATGGCCTCCAGTGACAACCCTTCGGGCATGATCCTCAGTGCCTTGACAGCATCATGCCGCTGATCCTCTGTAAGCGACAGGGAAGCGGTTCCTTCATTGCGTAACCGGTTGATTTCGACTTCAGCCCAGGTCTTGGCTTCCGTCAGCGTTTTCTCGGTATGTCGGATTCTTCTCTTCTGCCAGTTGATTTCAACTTGCCAACCGCTTTCCCGCTCCCGTATGATCGCGCCCTTATGCGTAACCATTTTGCCATAGTGTTTGCTCATTTTGAGACCGCCCTTTCAGGGACGGCAACCCACTGCCGTCTCACAAGGATCAATGTCCCAAAAATGTCCCAACACGTCAAGAGCGGTTTCGTTATTTAAGTCATAAGACGTTGATATTATAGAAGTTACCCCCGTAGCTCAGCTGGATAGAGCATCGGATTTCTAATCCGGCGGTCGCAAGTTCGAACCTTGCCGGGGGTGCCAGCTGCCTGCGGCAACAGACCGCAGCCCATTGATCACCGACTTTGATTGAGAGCTTTTTCCTTCAGGTCAATGGTCTAATGTCTATGGTCTCTTTTCTTGCTCACATAGCGATTGTGTTAGTCCACTTTATCGGTTACTTTTTATTCCCATGAAACCGGCTGATCATGAATTATTGATTTTCGATGGCGCGACGGGCACCCAGCTTCAGGGGAAGACGATTCCCGTTTCGGCCTGGGAGGGCAAAGAGGGGTGCAACGAGTTCCTCAATCTCTCGGCGCCCGATATCATTACGGGCCTGCATCAGGAATTCCTGGATGCCGGCGCGCAAGTGGTGGAAACCAATACCTTTGGAGCCTCACGCATTGTGCTGGATGAATATGGCATCGGTAACCGGACGGCCGAAATCAATGCCGCGGCCGTCGCCAATGCACGGAAAGCGATTGCCGGGCGGCCCGGCCGTTATGTCTGCGGGTCGCTGGGGCCCACCACCAAATTGCCCTCCCTGGGCCATATCTCGCCGGATGCCCTGACTGCCGCCTATCGCGAGCAGCTCACCGCCCTCGTTGAGTCGGGCGTCGATCTCCTGTTGCTGGAAACCTGTCAGGATCTCTTTCAAATCAAGTTGGCGCTTATTACCTGCTTTGAGACCCTTGAACAATTGGGCCGGGAAGTGCCGGTCATGGTATCGGCCACACTGGAGCGCACCGGGACGATGCTGGTGGGCTCGGACATTGCCGCGGCGGCGGTGACCCTCGAGCCGTTCCCGCTCTTTTCGTTCGGTCTCAACTGCGCCACCGGTCCGGCCGATATGGTCTCGCATATCCATTATTTGCAGCACCAGTGGCCGGGTCGTATCTCGGTGATGCCGAATCAAGGCCTTCCTGAAATTGTGAACGGACAGACGGCCTATCGCCTTCAGCCTGCCGAGTTCGCCCGGCAGATGCGGGTGTTTGTGGCCGATTATGGCGTGAGTATCGTGGGAGGGTGTTGCGGGACGACGCCGGCGCATATCCGCGCCCTGGTTGAGGCCGTGCGGGATGTTCATCCTGCGGCAAGGACGGTGGACTCATGAAGCCGGCGTTGGCCAGTCTTTATCAAGCGGTCGATCTGCGGCAGGAGATTCCGCCCTTGCTGATCGGCGAGCGCATGAATACCAACGGGTCCAAGCGGTTCCGCGAATTGTTGCTGGCCGATGATTTCCAGGGCTGTGTCGAAGTCGGACTGGAGCAGGAGCGGAAGGGCGCTCATATTCTCGATTTATGTGTCGCCTATGCGGGACGCGACGAGAAGGCCGACATGCTTGAGATGGTGGGGCGGCTCAGGGGGACGGTGAAGTTGCCGCTACTGATCGATTCCACCACCCCGGATGTCATTGAGGCCGCACTGCGCGTTTATCCCGGCCGGTGCATGATCAATTCCATCAACCTGGAGGATGGCGGGAAGGCCATCCGCAAGGTGTGCGCCCTGCTCAAGAAATACGGGGCCTCCACCGTGGCCCTCACGATCGGACCGAAAGGGATGGCCATGACCGCCGCTGATAAGGTCCTCATCGCGCGGCAGATCCATGACATTGCCGTAGGTGAGTTCGGCTTGCGGCCCCAGGATTTGTTGTTTGATGCGTTGACCTTCACCATCGGGGCCGGGGATGAAACCTTGCGGGATGCGGCCATCCAGACGCTGGACGGGATCCGGGGCATCAAGGCGGCGCTGCCGGGTGTGGGCTGTGTGCTGGGTTTAAGCAATATCTCGTTCGGGCTCGCGCCCGCCAGCCGGAAAGTCCTGAATTCGGTCTTCCTGCACGAGGCCGTCCTGGCCGGACTGGATGCGGCGATTGTGGATCCCGGCAACATTTTGCCACTAGCCCGGATCGGCGCCGTTGAGCGGGAGCTCAGTCTGGATCTGCTCTACAACCGGCAGAAGGATCCGTTGCGCACCCCCTTGATGCTTTTCATCGAGCATTTCCAGCGTCTGGCCGGCAGTGAAGTGAAGGCCGACAAAAAGGTGGAGGATGAGCAGCGTCCCGCTGATCAGGCTTTGACGGCACGGATCGTGGACGGCTCCAAGGAGGGGCTGGAGGATCTTCTGGCCATTCTGCTGCGCCGGATGCCCGCGGTGGAGATCATTAATCGCATCCTGATTCCTGCGATGCGACATGTGGGCGAATTATTCGGAAGGGGCGAGTTGCTGCTGCCGTTTGTGCTGCAAAGCGCCGAGGCCATGAAGCGGTCTGTCACGATTCTCGAGCCCCATATGCCGGTGGTGAAGGAAGGCCACGCCACGCGGATCCTGCTGGCCACCGTTCAGGGGGACGTCCATGACATCGGCAAGAATCTGGTGGATATCATTCTGACGAATAACGGCTATCAGGTCTTTAACCTCGGCATCAAGGTCCCGGCTGAAACGATTATCCAGCAGGCGCTTGAGAAGAAGGTGCAAGTCATTGGTCTGAGCGGGCTACTGGTCAAATCCGCGCTGGTGATGAAAGAGAGCATGCAGCAGTATCGTGAGGCCGCTCTGGGCATTCCCATCCTGCTGGGCGGGGCGGCGCTGACCAGGAAATTTGTCGCCACAGAATGTGGCCCTGCCTATGACGCCCCTGTGGTCTACTGTGCGGACGCCTTTGCCGGATTGCAGGCGGTGCGCGACCACGAGGCGGGAAAACTCAAGGGGACCACCTTTGATATCACGACGCCCGTTGCGCTAAAGCCCGGGGTCAAAACCGTCGACCTGGACCGCTCCAATGTGGTGCCCACCCCCCCCTTCCTGGGCTTCCGGCATGTCCGTGATATCCCGCTCTCGGCGCTGTACCCCTATGTCAACACCCAGGCCCTTTTCCGCGGGCGCTGGGGTTATCGACGGGCCAAGTTGTCGGCAGAGGATTATGATAAACTGATTGCCGAGAAGGTGCAGCCCCTGTATGAGCGGCTCGTTCGGGAAAGTGCGACGGAGGGGTGGCTCACGCCTCAGGCGGCCTATGGGTATTTCCATTGTTTCAGTCGCGGGAATGAACTGATTGTCCGCGATCAGAACCGGGAGTTCCTGTTCGGCTTTCCCCGTCAGGGGGAGGCGCCCAACCTCTGTATTGCCGATTATTTCAAGACCGAAGCCGAGGGCGGTGATATGGCCGGCTTTTTCGTGGTGACCATGGGAGGGGCGATTGCCGAAAAGACACGCCTCCTTTATGAATCCAACCAGTATCATGATTACCTGATGATTCATGCCTTCGGGGTGGAATTAACCGATGCGCTGGCGGAGTATTGGCATACGGTCATGCGGCGTGAGTTGGGTATTGCCGGCAAGGAGCCGACGGATACCTCTGGTTTTGTTACTCAGGAGTATCAGGGCTCCCGCTACGGCTTCGGTTACCCCGCCTGTCCGGATATGGAGGCGCATAAGCCGGTGTTTGCGTTGCTGCAGCCCGAAGCGCTCGGACTGGGTCTGACCGAGAATATGCAGATGACCCCGGAGTTCAGTACCTCGGCGTTGATTGCCCATCATCCCCAGGCCAAGTATTTTGCCGTCTAGGAGTTATTATGACCACACCCACACAACGTTATATTTGCAGCCACTGCGGCTATATCTACGATCCCGCCAGGGGCGATCCGATGAATGAGATTCCACCCGGGGTCGCCTTCGAGGATCTTCCGGAAGCCTGGGTTTGTCCAATCTGCTATGTGACCCAGGACAATTTCGACCCGCTGGACTGATCTTCGCCTTCTAATCTCGACGTCAGTCGCTTAAATCCCTATAATATATGCCCGTGAAACCAAATCAGAATTTACTCGATAGAATACGTGAAGACGTTTTGATTTTTGATGGTGCGATGGGGACGATGATCTACCAGCGCGGCGTTTTTGTGAATGTGTGTTATGACGATTTGAGTCTGACCCAGCCCCAGTTGATTCTGGGAATCCACAAGGAATACGTCGAGGCCGGGGCGGATGTCATTGAGACCAACACCTTTGGTGCCAACCGCATCAAGCTGGCCGCGTACGGGTTGGCCGATCGGGTGGCGGACATCAACCGGGCGGCCGTCCGGCTCGCGCGTGAAGCGGCGGGTGACCGCGTCTATGTAGCGGCCTCCGCAGGTCCCTGTTTTTCCCCTGAGCAGACACCAACCCCGCAGCAATGCGTCGACATGGAGCAGGCGTTCGATGAACAGTTTGCCATTCTTGCGGCGGAGGGGATCGATCTGCTTGTCCTTGAAACCTTTTCAGACCTGGCCCAACTTCAGACGGCGGCCCGACTGGCCCGCAAGCATCACTTGTGCGTGCTGGCCTCCTATATGCTGGATCCCCAGGCCGCTGGCGGTAGCGGTCAGCGTGAGCAGGATGTGGCCCATATGCTCCAATCAGATCCGAATGTGGATCTGATCGGGCTGAATTGCGGGCGGGGGCCTGCCGACCTGCTGGATTCAGTCCGGGCGGTGGTGGGGGCAACCAGCAAGCCAGTAGTTGTGATGCCGAATGCCGGAGGCCCCAGCGAGGTGGGCGGGCGTATGCTTTACCTCAACAGTCCTGAATATTTCACCAAATACTGTAAGCGTTATGTGGAGCTGGGTGTCCGGGGAGTAGGGGGCTGTTGTGGTACGACCCCCGCCCACATCCGTATGGCGGCCCGGGCCGTGCGCACGATGAGTGGGGTGAAGCAGTTCATTGCGATCTCGACAGCCCCCGTGGTGGAGGCGGTCGGCAAGGGGCCCGTGGCTCCCGTGGTGCAGGTGCCGTTTTCAGAAAAATCACCTTTTGCGGCCAAATTGGCTGCGGGGGTTAAGGTGACCTCCATTGAGTTGTTGCCGCCGCAGAGCGGGGCGGGGCTGAAGGGCTTCATTGAGAAGTGTAAAATCTGCGAAGAGGCGGGGATTGATGCCATTAACCTGCCGGATGGTCCCCGTGCGAGTGCCCGTATGTCGGTGATGGCCACCGCCTTTTCGATGATGCGGGAAGTGAAAATCGAGCCGATTCCTCATTATTGTTGCCGTGACCGCAATCTGATCGCCATGCAATCTGATCTGCTGGGTGGGTGTGCGTTGGGTCTGAAAACATTTCTTTTTGTGACAGGCGATCCGCCCAAACTGGGAAACTATCCCGATGCCACCGGGGTGTTTGATCTGGATGCCATCGGATTGACCCAGTTGGCCAGCAACTTGAATCGCGGGTTCGATGCCGGTGGGCAATCGATTGGTAAACCTACCGCCATGGTGATCGGGGTGGGGGCCAATCCGTTGTCCGTTGAGATGGAGCGGGAGATTTTGAGGTTCTACCGGAAAATCGATGCTGGCGCAGAGTACGCCATTACCCAGCCGGTGTTCGATGTAGACGCCTTGCGCCGCTTTCTGGACCGTGCCCATGCGCATGCATCCCCCATTCCGATCATTGTCGGGATTTATCCCCTCTTGTCCTTCAAAAATGCAGAGTTTATGAATAACCATGTGCCCGGAGTGTCGGTGCCGGACTTCATCCTGGAGCGGATGAGCCGCAGAACGGACAAGGAAGATGCCATCAAGGAGGGGATTGAGATCGCCCGCGAAATACGCGAACAGATCGGGAACGCCGTGGCGGGATTCCAGGTATCTGCCCCGCTCGGCCGGGTGAACACGGCCTTATCGGTCCTCGGGAGCGTATCATGAGCGGTGTACTGGATAAAATTGACGGGCCGGCGGATGTGAAGGGCTTGACGCTTGAAGAGATGACGGCGTTAGCGGCTGAAATCCGGGTGCTCATGATTCAGACGATCAGTAAAACCGGCGGGCATCTGGCCTCCAATCTGGGAATGGTGGAATTGACCTTGGCCCTGCTGAAGGTGTTTCAGCCCCCGGCGGATAAGATCCTGATGGATGTCAGTCACCAGGCGTACGCCTATAAAATCCTGACGGGTCGAAAGAATCAGTTTCCCACGCTTCGCCAATATCAGGGGTTGTCCGGCTTCATGAGCCGTAAAGAAAGTGCTTGCGACGCATTCGGGGCCGGCCATGCCGGAACCGCCTTGTCGGCCGCCCTGGGTATGGCGGTGGCACGTGACCGCAAGCGGGAAACCCATCATGTGGTGGCGGTGGTGGGCGATGCCGCGCTCGGGGGTGGCTCCTCGTTTGAGGCGCTGAATAATATCCAGGGCACCACTGAACGGCTGATTGTGGTGTTGAATGATAACGAGATGTCCATTTCGGAGAATGTCGGGGCCGTATCCCGATACCTCGGCGAGATGTTGACCAACCCCAGTTACAATAAGTGGAAGCATTCGATTGAGGGAGTGGTTAAACGCATGTCGGGGCAGTCAAATGCCTTGAGGCGCCTCTATTACCAGGCAGAGGAATCCGTCAAAAGCATGTTCCTGCACAGTGTGTTGTTTGAAGAGTTCGGGCTGCGCTATATCGGTCCGATTGACGGCCATGACCTGACTCGCCTGGTCGCCGCTCTTGAAATCGCCAGGGATGATGTCCGTCCGATTCTCCTGCATGTGGTGACGCAGAAGGGGCGTGGCTATTCATTTGCTGAAAAATGTCCCGAGAACTGGCATGGCATCGGAACGTTCAATGTCGAGACGGGCTTGCCTGGGACCTGTTCTTCAGCGCCCTCGTACTCCCAGGTCTTCGGGAATACGCTGGAACGGCTGGCGGCCAGTGATCCCGCGATTGTGGCCATTACGGCGGCGATGCGGACCGGAACCGGTTTGGCGACTTTTGCGACCCGCTATCCCGACCGCTTCTTTGATGTGGGGATTTGCGAGGAGCATGCGGTCATTTTCGCCGCCGGCCTGGCCGCACAAGGCATGACCCCGGTGTTGCCCCTGTATTCAACGTTTTCCCAGCGGGTCGTGGATTATATTCTTCATGATGTGTGTCTCCAGAACCTGCCGGTGGTGATCTGCCTGGATCGGGCCGGCATTGTCGGTGACGATGGCCCGACCCATCATGGAATCTATGATCTGGCCATGATGCGGACCTTCCCGGGGCTGACGATCATGCAGCCTGCTGATGGCGTGGAGCTGGCTCATATGCTCTATTCGGCCATCAAGTGGAAACGTCCTGTGGTCATCCGGTATCCGCGCGGGATTTGCCCCGGCCATGTGGCGCCGGAACAACTTGAAGAAGTGGTTCCCGGGAAAGCCTGTATTGTGAGGGAGGGATGGGAGATCCAGATCTGGGCCTTGGGTGACATGATTCCGGTCGCCATGGCCGCTGCCGATCATCTGGCGACCAAAGGGTTTTCCGTGGGGGTGGTTAACGCCCGGTTTGTGGTGCCGCTGGACCAGGAGTTGATTCTGGCCCAGAGCAAGCGGGCCCAGGCTTTTGTGACGATTGAAAACGGGGTGGCTGAAGGGGGATTCGGATCGGCTGTGACTGAAGTACTCGGCGACCTCGGGTACCAGGGCCGGATTATACGGAATGGGTGGCCACGCGAGTTTGTGCCGCATGGGGCGCCCGCTATCCTGATGGAAAAATTCGGAATGACCGCTGTCGCCATTGCGGAGCGGGTCGCGAAGACGGTCAGTATTCAGGATTCAGTAGTCAGAAACCAGAATTCAGTTGTGAGGATGGAGGCCTGAAAGGCTTTTTCGGCATTCTGAATCCTGACTCCTGAATTCTGAATTTTTGGAATTTTTCTCATGCTTCAAAGTAAAATCGTTCTTCTTAAAATCACGGTCATGTTTCTGGTGATGGTGGCGGGTTGGTGGAGTGCGCGGCGTCAGTATTTGACGCCAACCGTGACCAAGGCCATGAGCCTGCTGGTGGTGCAGGTGACCTTCCCTGCGCTGGTATTTTCCCAGATGCTTGAAACGGTCAGTTTTGCCGCGCTACAGCGGGGGTGGTGGATTCCTGTTTTTGCCGGTTTAAGCATTGTGCTGGCGGCGTGGGTTGGGCGCGGCGCGGTCGGCCTTTTCAGGGTCCCTGCAGAAAGCCGGAAGACCTTCGTCTTCCTGGTCGCTCTGCCGAACTGGGTTTTCCTGCCTTTACCAATTGCGGCGGGGCTGTATGGGGCAGAAGGCGTACGCTTCGTTCTGCTTTACAATCTGGGCGCCCAGGTTGTCCTCTGGACCTATGGGGTCCGTTTGCTGAAAACGGATGAGGTGGACGCGCAATCCGGCTGGCGGATGCTCTTGAGCAATGCCGGGGTCATGGCGACCGTTGCCGGGGTTGGGCTGGCCTTGTGTTGGCCCGGCGTGACCGCACAGGCGGAGGCGGGTCCGTTCCGGGGGCTTGCCGTGAACGGGGTGCTGGGTGCCTTGAAAATGATTGGAGATTTGACCATTCCTCTTTCGTTGCTGGTGGCCGGGGCGCAATTGGCTGAATTGATGAAGAACAGTCAATTCCAGTGGCGGCCCCTCATTGGAGTGACGCTGGGCCGGCTGGTGTTGGCTCCGTTAGTGACCCTGGTTGTGCTGAAAGTGGTCACCCTGCTGGTTGGGGTCCGCCTGACAGAACTGGAAATCGTGACCGCGACGGTGATTGTGTCGATGCCCGTGGCGATCAGTTGTTCCATGTTTGCGGACCACTACAATGGCGATCGCGGCCTGACCGCGAGCGCCATCTTTATCTCCACCCTGCTCAGCCTGCTCACGGTCCCCGTGGCCGTCTGGTGCTGCCAGAGTCACTATTAACCCCGCCACCCGTGTCTGCGGACCGGCGACTGCTTATTGGCTACTCGAGTACCGCTCCCGTATTGGCGCACGTCACCTGTTGGGCGTAGCGCTTGAGATAGCCCGTCACGTTCCTGGGAATGAACGGGACCGACTCCGCGCGACGGCGGTTGAGTTCCTCGTCCGTTACTTCCACTTCGAGCTTATGGCCCGGAATATCAAGATTGATGATATCACCCGGTTTGATCAGGCCGATGACCCCGCCGGCGGCGGCTTCAGGTGATACATGTCCCACACAGGCGCCGCGGGTGCCGCCGGAGAAGCGGCCATCGGTGACCAGGGCGACGCTTTCACCCAGACCGGCACCCATGATATAGGAAGTAGGCGCCAGCATTTCCTGCATGCCGGGTCCGCCCCGCGGGCCTTCATACCGGATCACCACGCAGTCGCCGGCCTTAACGGCCCCTTTAAGAATGCCGGTACAGGCCTCTTCCTGGGATTCAAAAATCACGGCGGGTCCGCGGAACTTCAGCATGGTGGCCGACACCCCTGCTTTTTTCACCACCGCGCCGTTTTCGGCCAGATTTCCCCACAAGATGGTGAGGCCCCCGTCAGCGGAATAGGGGTTGTCGATGGGATGGATCACAGCGGGATCCTTCACCTCCGCCCGGGCGACATTCTGCCAGAGGGTCTTGCCGGTGACAGTCGGGGCATCCCGGCTGATGATCCCGTGAATGGCGCCCACCGTTTTGATAATCGCGCTGATCCCGCCGGCGCGATCCACATCCTCCATGTGATAGGGAGAGGAGGGGGAGACTTTACAGATGTTGGGGCACTTCTTGGAAATCTGGTTGATGCGGTTGAGGTCATACTTGACCCCGGCCTCATGGGCGATCGCCAGTGCATGCAGAACGGTGTTGGTGCTGCCGCCCATGGCCATGTCGGTGGCAAAAGCGTTATCCAGCGATTTCTCCGTCACAATTTCGCGGGGCAGGGGTCCGCCGGCTTTTGCCATCGCCACAATGCGGGTCGCGGCCTTGCGAAACAGGGCTTTGCGACGCGGATCTACGGCCAGAATGCTCCCGTTCCCG
>JBIKMI010000382.1:0-2791 GCA_044359285.1 Kiritimatiellia bacterium | reverse complement strand
TCCATTGGCGGGTTGGTGATCAATGCAGCGAGCGCCACTGATGTCCGTCTTACCGTTGGCGGGGACTTTGCTGTGGGATCGTATATGCCTTGGAGCGCTGCGGATGCCCGTGCAGGTTCTGTCATCCAGAACAACGGCGTTGTCAATGTCGTCGGCTATCTCGGGCTGGCAAGATCTAACGGCACGTCCGCGAATTACTATCTCGCAGGCGGCACATTGAACGTCGGGGGAATTCGCATGGGAGACGAGAACCTATCTTCGGCGAATGGAAGATCCGCCACAATCACGCAAGCGGTGAACACTGTGCTCAACGTCAGCAACGCCGTCGGCACCGCAGACTATACGATCGACAGGGGGGCGGCCAGTAATTATCGAACTCACACTCTCCTTTCCGGTGCCAGGTTGACAATTCAGCGTGATCTTGTGGCCAACGGGAAATTCAGTCTCATTAACCAAGGTGGCGATGTTGTCATCGGGCGCAATCTTGTTGCTTGTGGCAGCGGGACGTGTACCACCCCAGTCACCAATGAAATGAGCGGTGGTACCTTTACCGTTGCGGGAGTATTCACCAACGGAACCGTCGCGGCGGCTTTCGCGGTTGTGAGCGGCGGCACGATGCAGTTGGGCGGATTAACAAACGGCACAGGGAGCAAACTGACGGTCACGAACAGCGGCTTGGTGCTTGTCAAAAACAGCAACTACTCCACAACTCGAGCCAACTCCGACATTACCGCCGCGAAACTCGTCAAGGACGACGGCATGAACGTGGACACGGTAACGGTGGGTGGAACGCTTTATACACGTATCGGTCTCCCGCCCACCGTCACGATCGTGGGCACGGTCACGAATGCGTCCGAGTCCCCGGTGACCAACGGCGTGGTGAGCGTGGGGCGCGGCAGCCGGACGGACGGCGCGTTGACCGTGTATTACTCGATCGGCGGCACGGCGACGCCGGGAGCCGGGGCGGGCGGGGATTTCACGAACTCGCCTGCGGCGGACTACGTGAACGCGACGGGCGCCGTGACCATCGCCGATGGCCAGACCAACGCGACTATTACAATCTACCCCATTGACGACACGACCTATGAGGTTCCTGAGACCGTCATTCTCGCACTCTCCAACAACGCCGCCTACACGATCGGCGCACTGTCCAACGTCACGCTCAGCATCGACAGCGAAGACCTGGCGAGCGGAACGGCACCGACGATTTACACCAACGGCGTTGACGCGGGGAACACGATCACGACGAACGTCAACGAGGACTGCGGAGCGGTTGACCTGAGCGGCCTGGGCCTCTATGCGGTGGACCCTGACGGAGCCTCGTGGACGTGGACGAACACAACAACGCCCGCGAACGGCACGGTGTCGGTCAGTGGCACGGGGACGAACCCGGTGGCGTGGACGCCGTTCACCTACACGCCGAACGCCAACTTCAACGGCACGAACAGCTTCGTGGTGCGGGTGAGCGACAACGAGCCGCTGTCGGACAGTATCACGGTAACGGTGGTGGTGGCGGCGATCAACGATCCGCCGGTGACTTCAGCCGTGCCGACGTTGTCCAGCAGCCCGGGGACGTGGCTTTTTACGGATACGTGGACGAACAATCCGGGGGCGTGGAACGACAATGCGGATACCAATGCTGTGTACACGAACGCCACTTTCCAGGCTGAGAAGACCTTCCTCTACCAGTGGCAGTGGTCGAACTCGCCGGCGGGGGCGGACATCCTGAACGAGACGAACAGCACCATTACGCCCAACGGCTTCATCGGCACGAACCTGCGCGTGCGGGTCTGGTGCGTGGATAGCGGTGTTCCGGGTTCCGTGACGAGTGCCCCAGCGGATTCGGCCTGGCAGATCGTGTTCGGCGCGCCGGTCCCGGCGCCGGCAATCACCAACATCGGCCCCTTGGCGACAACGGTTTTGGAGGATGCGGCCTCGGCGACCGACCTGCAGGCGTTGTTCAGCCTGTTGGCGACGAATATCGCGGAGGCGGGCACGTTGACGTGGAGTGTGGGGACGGCGGCCACTCAGGGAACGGTGACGGTCACCGACGTCGGTTCGGCGGAATCGTCGGAACCGGACACGTTCACGTATCAGCCGACGGCGAATCGCAACGGCGGGGATACGTTTGTGCTGACGGTCTCGAATGCGGTGGGCGGCCTGACCTCGAACATCACGGTCAACATCGACATCACGGCGGTCAACGACCCGCCGACGAACACGGTGGCGCCGGGATTCAGCGGCGTGCGGCTGCAGTACAACACCCTGACGGCCACCAACGGCGTCTGGAACGATAATGCCGACACGAACGCGACGTATACCCACGCGGTGTTCACCAATACGGCGGCCTTTACGCGCCAGTGGCAGAGGACGGACAGCACCAACGATCCGGTTACACTGACGGACCTGCAGAACCAGACGAACGCGAACTACACCCTGACCCATGACGACAAGTACAAGTGGTTCCGCGTGGCGGTCACCTGCATGGACAGCAGCAATGGGGTGCCGGTGAATGCCAGTAACACGGCGTATTCGGCCTGGTTGCGGGAGACCAGCACGGTACCGACGGTGGTGGTGTTTACCAACGCGTTGAATGACGGGGCGTGGGGCAGTTACTCCAACTGGACGCCTGACGATCTGCCGTCGACCGACATCACCGCGGTGATCGGGTCGGTCGGGGTACTGAGCCCGGCCACTGTAGATTTGACCGGCGCGCAGGCGGCCAAGAACCTGTACCTCGGCACCAACGCCAACTCCAGCGGCACGCTCAACATGACCGGCGGGACGCTGA
>JBIKMI010000078.1:0-10505 GCA_044359285.1 Kiritimatiellia bacterium | reverse complement strand
CCATTCTTTTGAAGCCCGGAAAGCTATCTCCAGCCGAATTTGATGAGATGAAGCGCCATACAGGGTTTGGCGCTGAAACCCTCAAATCGGTTCAGTCCGAGTATCCGGGGAATTCCTTCATTGAGATGGGGATCGACATCGCGCAGTCTCATCATGAGAAGTTCGATGGTTCAGGGTATCCGTTCGGGGTGAAGGGGGAGGCCATTCCGCTTTCCGCTTCCATTGTCGCCCTGGCTGATGTTTATGACGCCATGAGGTCAAAACGCCCGTATAAGTCGGCCCTGTCGCATGTCGAGGCCACTGATTTCATTATTCAAAGCGGCGGCAAGCACTTTAACCCTCACATCGTCGCGGCGTTTGTCCGAAGATCTGGTGATTTTGAGGCCTTATACCCTATTGAGTGTTGATGCGTTTCGGGGCTGGAATCGTTTCTGACTCTTAGGCGGCTATAACCATTCTGTCGGATCCGGGTCTAGTATTCCCGGTGCCTGAGACTGCGGATCCCCAGCCAGAGGGGCAGGGTAATGGTGGCCGTTGAGAGGAGCACCACCCAGAGGGTCGCTGCGATATTGGCCTGCCGGAAAGGGGCCCCATCGAATCCACTGATGGTATGCCAGTGCCAGATCAACCCGAAGGGAAGAATAACGCTGAGCATGAAGCCCAGCGTGAAGACCAGGTTCAGCGTGCCACCGAATCCGGAGAGGATCGCGGCCGGGTTGGGTTGTTTTAGATCGATAAAGATGGCGCCTAACCCGGTTGCCAGCGCGGCGGCGGCGAGCGAGACCGCGATGGCCAATCCCACCGAAAGCGCGGTCAGTGCCCCGCTTGCCTGCAACATCCAGGCGGCCAGCCCCATCAGCCCTGCACTCACCGTCACCATCGTCAGTGCCGCCAGAAAGAACTTGGTAAGCAGGATGCGGCGCATCCCGGTCGGCGCCAGACCCAGGATCCAGAAACTGTGTCCTTCCAGACTCAACTGCGGGTAGACGAACCGGGCCGCCAGGGAGCAGATTACAGAGGACACACTGAAGATGTTCAGGAACACGATCAGGTTGCGCCATAAATCCGGCATTTCGTTGTAACGAAAGGAGCGGAAGCTGGAGAAGTAGATGGCCAGCAGCCCGAAGAAGATCAGCGCCTGGGACCATTGCATGGGATCACGCAGGAATGACCGGATATCCTTCATGATCATTCCCCGGATATCGGGAGGGAGCCACGCCAGGCTCTTATCCAGCCAGCCCAGCAGTTCGGCCGGTCGCCGCCGGAGACCGGATTCCCCGATCACCTTCTGATAGGCCCGGTAAAAGGTGTGGGCCCCGAGCCATTGCACGAGGAACGTCAGCAAGGCTGTCGTCGTGGTCAGCACCAGCCAGAACATCAGCCCTCTGGTCCATTGGCCGCGCGTCAGGGCCATGATGCCCTCGGCCACCCAGTTGTTCGGCATCAGGGGATGAGCGGCCAGTTGCAGGCCGGGCAGGAATCGATTGAGGATAAAGGAGGCATTCTCGTTCATGACAGGGCGGATCTGGATAATCCCGTGAACGGTGGATGTCAGTACCAGGCCGGCCAGCAGAGCCCATACGATCCGGTTCCGCGGGAACCAGCGGACGGCGCTAAGGGAGATCAAGGTACCGATCGCGCCGCACAAAAGGACAAAGGGGAGGGTGAGCAACAGGGTCCACGCCGGAAACAGAATCCCCAGGTGGGCATGCCAGGCATAGGCGGCGGTGTAGGGAACCATCAGGAAGAAAAACGCCCATGAACTGAGCAGGCTGGACTCAATGAACTTGTAGGTGATCAGGGTGCAGGTGTCGAGGGGGGCCGTCAGCAGGAAAAGGGTTTCACGGGATTTGAAGATCGTGGAGTAGGATGTGATGATATTGGACATCAACAGCATGACGCCGAGCCCTAGGAAGAACAGGGCAAACAGGCGGTGGGTGATCATGAAGCCGCCACCCCCCATTTCCGAGAGGAACCGGAAGCCGGACAAAAACAGGGCAAAGAATCCACCCATCATGCCGGTGGCGAAAAGCAGGATAAAGGTGACCTTGAAGACCGACTCGCGCTGCAAGAGGCGCCGCAGGTTGCGCAGCACAAAGAAGTCCTTCATCCAGATGGCGGTTAAGGGCGTCATAAAGGGGTTAGGGGTTACTGGTGAGTTTCAGGAAGATCTCTTCCAGTGTGCCGTTGGAGCCCGATTGGGCCTTCAGTTCACTCAATTTGCCCAGGGCGATGAGCTTGCCGCCGGAGATAATGCCGATGCGGTCGGCGATATCCTCGGCCAGTGCCAGGATGTGGGTGGTCAGGAGAATGGTCATGCCGTCCCGCACCTTGGCCCGCAGGAGATCCTTGATCATGCGGATCGAGTGGGGATCCAGGCCGATCAGGGGCTCATCAATCAGGATGACTTTCGGGTTGTGAATAAAGGTGCCGATGTAGAGCAAACGCTGGCGCATGCCGTGCGACAACTCGCCGATCAGGGCGTTGCGCGCTCCCTGCAGGTCGAACTGGCGCAGGGAGGCCTCGATATGGGCGCTTAAGTCCGGCCGGTTGATGTTGTACAGCCCCGCCACGAATTTTAAAAATTCAACTGGCGTCAGTTTCTCATAAAGGAACGGCATGTCGGGAATATAGCCCATGATCCGCTTGGCTTCGACGGGTTGGGTCTGGATATTGAATCCGCCGATCTGGATGGTCCCGGAATCCGGCCGTAACAATCCGGTAAGCATCTTGATGGTGGTGGTCTTGCCCGCGCCATTGGGGCCGAGAAAGCAGAATAGTTCCCCAGCGGGAATGGAGAGGGAGAGATCCCTGACCGCCTGAACCGCCCCGAAGTGCTTGTTGAGATTGGTAATTGTAATCATAATAGTCAGTATTCAGTATTCAGAATTCAGTATTCAGAACCGGATACTACCTCCCTGTTGTATTCATTCTGGATCCTGAATCCTGAATTCTGGATCCTGTCCCAATGATTTCTACTTTCAGTTTTCCGACAATGCTCATCAGTTTCATCTGTTCCGCCAGTTCGCCTTCCAGCAACGAGAGGTAACCGGTGTTGACGGCCGGGAGCCCCCTTGTGGGATCCATATCGAGCCACTGGCCCACGTAGACTGACGGCCAGGCATGATAGTAGAACTGGCCCTCGTGGAGCGTGAGCCCCACCCGGATTTTGCAGGGAAGTCCGGCGGCTCGCGCCAGACCGGCAAACAGATAGGTGTGCTCATTGCAATCACCCTCAGGTCGGGCGAGCACATCCAGAGCGGAGGGCAGGCTGACGGTTGGCTTTTTGGCCACCTGGGTGAAGACCCACTGGTAAATGGCCAGCGCGGCGTCCAGACTGTTGGTCCACGCTCCCGTGATCTCCCGCGCCTTGTTGATTAACCGCTGATCATTCGCCTGTACAAAGGGCGTGGAGGCCAGCCAGGGAGTCAGGGCGGGTGGGGTGGCCATTTTGTCGCAACCGCCAACAGGGAGTGCGTCGCTCCGGACCAGTACATCGGTGACATTGCTGTGAAGGGAAATGACCGTCTGGCGCTGGGATTGCAGGGCTTCAGGGGTAAAGGTCGGACCGGTAAGACGGAGCGTGACCGCCGTGGCCGAGTTGAGCAGGGCCCGATCTCCTGTAATTGGAACAGCCAGCGTGGTCAGCATATCCTCGCTTCCCTGCCGGGCCCCTGCCGCCAGCGCTTCCTGGGCCGCACAACGCTCAAGGGTCCAGCCGAGCGAGGTCTCCTGCCGCACCACCAGTCCGTCGCGGTCAATCCACGAAAGCGTTTCCATGCCATCCACCGTGGCGGTGAGCACGGTGGTGTTGATGGTTGTGCCCGCGTGGTGCAGGGGTTCACGGCGTAGTGCCCGGACGGTGACTGTCTGGGAGGAGAGCGTGACCGGGTTGAAAATCTGGAGGATGGCGCGGCCGCCCGGATTCAGTGATTTCAGGGCCATTTCGGTCATGGGCGAATAAATGACGGCATTTTCCGGGATGGTGACGGTGAAGTGCTGTGATGAGCCCACGCCCTTGATCGTGATGTCAAATACGTTATCGTGCTTTTTTGTCCCGTCGACCGAGATGGCATACCCGGTCGAGGTCAGGTCAAAGGAAAAGGATATGAGCCGGTAAAGGGCGTCCACCACTGCATCCGCATTCACCGCCACCCGTTGACGGCTTCCCATGATGGAAAGGGTGAGGATGGTGCGGTTATTGATCCGGTATTGGGTGCGGCCATTCTGTTCATCCACATCGACGGAGGTGTGGGTATACCCGATCGGCCTGCCTTGAAAGGATAGGGTCATCCACCGGTCCATGATCATGACGCCATGCGAGAGAAGGGTCTGATAGCCGGTGGCTGTTTGATGGCGGAGTTCGGGATAAGCCTCGAAAAATACCAACCAGCCCATGGCACCGAGCCATAACAGAAGGGTCGCCGCGATGATCAGGGCGCGCTTGCTCATGATTTCCGTTTAACCTCGAGAATGGCGATTTTGGTGGCGTGGTTGAACGGGGCCGGGTCGGTGACGGGGGCACTGACCGTGGTGTGAGGGTAGCCGGCGCAATCCGGCGGCACCGGGATCAGTTCGGTGAGGCTCAAGCACCCATCCGCACACAGCGCGGTGAGTGAATCCAGATAGGCCTTACCGCTCAGGAACAGGGCGTTGTTGATGGCGATCAGATAACCGCCATCGTTAATCAAAGGCCGGACTTTATTGATCAGCCGCGCACTGTCGGCGGCCAGGTCCAGCACCCCTTTCGGAGTCGCCGAATAGATGGGGGGATCAAGGAAAATGCAGTCAAACCGTTCCCCCTCCCGCTTCATCCGGGTCACCTGCGGCCAGAAGTCGCCTGACAGGATATTGGCTTTATTGTTAGGCAGGCCGTTGAGGGCGTATGACTCTTCCGCCAGCGACAAGAACGCCCGGTTCAGGTCAAGTTGCACGACCCGTGCAGCGCCCCCCGCCAGCGCGGCGACCCCGAGGCTGCCGGTGTAGGCGAAAGTATTGAGTACCGTTTTGCCTTTCAGCGACCGCCAGGCCCATTCGCGCAGGTTCCGGGTATCAAGATAAAGACTGGCATCGCGATTCATGCACAGGTCGACCGCATACCAGATGTGATGCTCCTTCACCCGCCGGTTACAGCCGGAGCCGGACAGGATCACGCCGCATCGTTCCGCCTCGGATTTTCCATTACGCGTTTTCAGGACGATGACCCGGATCCAGGGAAGGCGGGTTTTCAGCCACCCGCAGACCGTCTGGATCAGGGGCACGGGGGCGGGCGGTGCCTCGGTGTAATCGTTGAGGATGGCGGTGGAGCCGTAGACGTCGATGACGAGGGTAGGCCACCCTTCACTGAACCCGTTGAACAGCCGGAAGGCGGTTTCGTGCCGGTCATCCATTAGCTCCTGCCGCGCGGCCATCGCGCGCTCCAGCAGGTCAGTGATGGGTGCGTGGTTCATGTGGCGATAAAATCGAGTACCCCTTGAAAGTCAGGAACGATCGGACAGCCGAGCGCGGTCAGTTTGCTGATGGATTGATGGCCGCCCGACATCAGGAGGCAGGGAATACCCAGCGCTTGGGCGACCTCGAAATCGTGGGTGGTATCGCCGATCAACAGGGTGCCCTTCTTGCTCAGGCCCGTGTTATGAAACAAGGCATGGCCCAAATCGATTTTCGAACTGGCATACAGGTCATCGAGCCCGTAGATATGCTCAAACTCAGAAAGAATCTGCCGCTCGGCTATCATGCGCCGGAGGATGGTGAGTTCACAGGCCGAGAGGATGGACATCCCGAGGCCGGCGGCGCGGATGGCGGCGAGCGCCGCGGGGGCGCCCTTGCGCAAGGTCGAGGGGGCTGATGCCGTCGCGTAGGCCCGGTGATAATCCGCGGCCACTTCGGCCCACTTCTCCTGCGATAAGTCAAAACCCAGCTTGAGGTAGTAATGACGGACAGGAAAATCGAATACGTCCAGATATTGCCCGAGCGAGAGGAAGGGCAGGGCTCTGGCCTTCAGCAGGACATTGATGGCGTCCACACACGCCTGGACATCGTCCAGGAGGGTGCCATTCCAGTCCCAGATAATATGTTTGTATGAATGGATGTTCAACCCTTCCAGAGTTTTACCTGCTCCAGCAGTCGGGCCAGGATCTCTGCTTCCGGAACGGTCGCCAGAAATGCGCCCTTCACATAAAGCGCCCCTTTACCCACTCCCCCGGCGATGGCGATATCCGCCTCGCGGGCTTCGCCCGGCCCATTGACCAGACAGCCCATGACGGCGACGGTGGGATGGGGGGCCGAAGGATTTGCCCGATAGTATTTATCGAGTTCTGTCTCCACCTGCTGTGCCAACGCCACGACATTGATCTGGATCCGGCCACAGGTGGGGCAGGAGATGACGCCCGCCCCGGGTGGGCGCAAGCCGAAGCAGCGTAGCAGCTCAAGCCCCACCCGCACTTCCTGGATGGGAGAATCGGTCAGGGAGACCCGTAATGTATCCCCGATTCCCTCGGCGATCAGCATGCCCATCGCCACGCTGGAGCGGATGGTGCCATTCAGCAGGGTGCCCGCTTCGGTCACGCCCAGATGGAGCGGATGATCGGTGGTTTTGGACAAAAGCCGGTAGGCCAGCAAGGTGCGGGGGACATCAGACGCCTTGACGGAGATCTTGATCCAGGGGTGGCCGGCCTCCTCGAGGATGCGAACATGCCGCATGGCGCTTTCCACCAGCGCTTCCGCGGTGGCACTGCCATGCTTTTCAAGCAGATCCTTTTCCAGTGAGCCGCCATTGACGCCAATACGGATGGGAATCTTACGGCTCGCCGCCGCCTTGACCACCTCGCGGACCCGCTCCAGACTGCCGATATTTCCGGGATTGATCCGCAGCCCGTCAACGCCGCCATCGAGGGCGATCAAGGCCAGTTTATGATTGAAGTGAATATCAGCAATCAGCGGGAGGCTGACTTGTTTGCGGATGGCGGCGAGGGCCTGCGCGGCCTCCTCATCGATGACGGCGAGCCGGACGATGTCGCAGCCCGCCTCCTGAATCTCCTGGATCTGCAGTACGGTCGCCGCAATATTGCGGGTGTCCGTTTTCGTCATGGTCTGGACGCTGATCGGGGCCCGGCCGCCCACCGCCACCGAACCGACCTGAATCTGGCGGGTGGGATGACGCTGGATGTCAATGGCGGCGTGCATATTACTTGGCTGGTTCGGCGGGGGTATTGGTGACGACGGCCGGCATATTAGTCGTGATACCAGGCTTCCCATTCATCCATTTGTCGATTTTCCCGCCGATAGCGGTATACCGGTAGGTGTCCCGCCCCGTCAGGAAAACAAAGAGGGTAATCAGCAAGATGGCAAACAGGTTGGTCAACCCGATAATGATTTTAGAGTGCAGGGGACGGCGGAAGATCATTTCCCAGAGCGAGAAGACGATATGGCCGCCATCCAGCACGGGGATGGGGAGCAGGTTGATGATCGCCAGGTTGACGTTCAGGAAACTGGTGAAGAAAAGCGCAATCATGAAGCTCAGTTTAACGACATAATAATAAGCGATCAGAATGGCCAGCGGGCCGCCTATCTGTTTGGCCGTGTTACCCGACTGCCCCGGAATCGTCAGCGCGTGCAGGGTCTGGAAGATGGCGGTCGAGTGGAAGTGAATCTGGGACCAGGGTGAGGGATGGACGATCTTGCCAATATCCACATCCACCTGTTTCGGGTTGAACTCGATCCCGATCCGGATCCGTTCCGTGGTCGGGTCGTAATCGGGGGTTACCAGGGTGGTCAACGTCTTGCCATCCCGGAGATAGGCCATGGGAACGGTTTTCCCCTTGTAGCCCTGCATAATGCTGATGAGGTGGGCCGGACTGAAGATTTTCTGGCCATCAAACTCGCTCAGCAGATCGCCCCGTTGAAACCCCGCTTTGGCAGCACTCATCCCGGGCGTCACGTTGAAAACCATGCAGAGTCCCTTGCTATCGATCTTGCCGAGGGATTCCGCACCGGGAATGACGAGCGTGAGCGACTCCGAGACGCGCTGGACGCCGACGGTGGCCACGGTGTGACGGGAGGAGGTCATCAGGAAATCCACCCAGTTCTTAATGGGCTTGCCATTCACGGAGATGATCTCATCCCCGCAGCGCAAGCCATTGGTGTACGCCTCGCTGGAAAGCGCCACATAGCCGACGACCGAGGTTTCCTCCGCCACGGAGGCCGGCTTGCCGAAGATATACACGCACCAGGCGAGGATAAAGGCAAAGACCATATTGCCCGCGGCGCCTGCAATGGAGACGATGATCCGTTTCCAGGGGGCAATCGTGGGGAGAATCCGGGCAGGCTCCTTTTTAACGGCCTCCGTTGTGTTGTCTTTCCCGGCATCCGCCTCTGATTCTGTCTCCCCTTGGATCAGGCTCATGCCGGTGGGGTCCAGCTGGGGCAGGGCCACATAGCCGCCCAGCGGGATGACGCAAATTTTATATACCACACCCTTATGTTTCCGCTGCCAGACGGCCGGTCCGAACCCGATGGAAAAGACGTCCACGGTCAGGCCAAAGTAACGGGCGGCAAGAAAGTGCCCCAGTTCATGTACGAAAATAGAGAGGCCGAACAAGATCGCGACAATAGCAATGGTGAGTATGGCAATGAACATAGGGTCAGGCTTTCTTTCGTTTGGAGGCGATCAGGCAAAGGCGTTTTGCCTCCTGCCGGCTCCAGTGATCGGTTGAGTGAATCTGGTCCAAAGTGGGTTTCGCAATCACGGAGTGGCGTCTCATGACGGCTTCAACCGCATGCCAGATCCCTGCGAAGGTGATCTGGTTGTCCAGGAAGGCCTGCACGGCGATTTCGTTGGCGGCATTCAGGACGCAGGGCATGGTCCCGCCCGTGATGGCCGCCTGCCGGGCCAGGCCAAGGCAGGGGAAACGCGTCAGGTCAGGCGTCTCGAAATGCAAGGCTCCCAGGGTGGAAAAGTCGAGGCGGGGCAGGCGGCCATCCGCCCGGTCCGGCCAGGTCAGCGCATGCTGGATGGCGAAGCGCATGTCCGGCGGACTGAGCTGGGCCAGGATGCTGCCATCCACAAATTCAACCATCGAGTGGATGATGCTTTCGGGATGGATCACGACATCAATGCGGTCGTAGGGAATGCCGAAGAGCCAGTGGGCCTCCATGATCTCCAGCCCCTTATTCATCAGGGTGGCGGAGTCAATGCTCACCTTGGGTCCCATGTTCCAGCGGGGATGCTTCAGCGCCTGGGCGGCCGTTACCTTATCAAAATCAATGGCGCGGTTGGCTCCAAACGGTCCGCCGGAGGCGGTGAGAATCAGGCGGCGGATCGAGGAGGCCGGCTTGCCTTCCAGGCACTGGAAAATGGCACTGTGCTCACTATCCACGGGCAGCAGACGGGCCTTGTTGCGCCGGGCGCACTCCATGACCATGCTGCCGGCGACCACCAGTACTTCCTTGGTCGCAATCGCCACATCCGTTCCCTGTTTCAGGGCGGTCAGAACCGGCTTCAGGCCCGCCATGCCCACCATGGCGCAGAGGAGGAGATCGGCTTCGGGTAGCGCTGCCAGAGTTTCAACCCCGGACTCGCCACTGTAAAGCCGGAGAGTCCGCGGGCAGGCTGGCCGGCTGGCCGCCGCTACGTCCGGGTCAGCAATGGCCACATGCTTGATTTTGAATTCTGCCGCCTGTTCCAGAAGCCGGTTGGCGCGGGTATTCGCGGCAATCCCGATGACCTTGAGCCGGTGCGGAAGCGCCGCCGCCACGCGCATGGCGTTTTCGCCAATCGAACCGGTACTGCCCAGAATGACGATTTTCTTTTTCATGGGATCACGTGACGATGGCAAACCAGCGTAAATAGAAATAGAGGGCCGGAGCCGCGAACAGCAGGCTGTCGAGTACATCCAGAATCCCGCCCATGCCGGGGAAAATGCAGCCGGAATCCTTGAGCCCGGCGGAGCGCTTCAGGAGCGATTCCACCAGATCCCCGACCACCCCGATAGCGGCCAGGAAGGCGCCCAGGAAGAGGGCGTGCCCGAAGGTGATGGAGAGGCGTCCAAAGCCAGCCAGTGTGCTTTCCTGCCCCGGACGGTGCCAGAGCCAGAAGAGGATCAGGCTGGCTAAAATCCCGAAAATGAACCCGCCGGCAAGCCCTTCCCACGTCTTCCCGGGTGAGATGCGCGGGAACATTTTGTGGCGCCCGCAGGTGCTGCCCACCAGATAAGCCCCCACGTCCGAGGCTTTGACCACCACAATAAGGTAGAGGATCAGGGCCTGGGCGGTCGGACTGAAGGGGGCATTCCAGTCCGTAGGCGTCCAGCGGAAGCACAGATGCATCAGGAACATCAGCATGAGAGGGATATACACCAGGCCAAGCAGGGTGCAGGCAATGGTCGGAAGCGGATGGGGATTTTCCTTCTGGGGGAATTGCCGGACAAAGATGATGAAGACAATCAGGGTGACCACCATGCCTGGTAATTCACGCCAGGCATCGGTGGCGGTGGCGCCGATGATCA
>JBIKMI010000077.1:0-10620 GCA_044359285.1 Kiritimatiellia bacterium | reverse complement strand
GGCGTTTATTTTCTCCGCATGTACTCGTGCGGAAAAATTAACGCCACATTTGCATTTCCTTCGCGATCTTTGCGTGCTTCTGTTCAAATTATTTTTCTCATTGCAGGAGTAAAGAGTGATTTCCTTCGCATTACAAGGAGTTCCGACTCTCATGAATCCGCCTTGGGGTCTCCCGGTTTCCGCCGTGCGGTCCAGCCGGCCATCCGCTTGGCGATCACATCCTCGTAGCCGGCCTGGGTGGGTTTATAATAGACCGCCGAGGTCGGCATATACTCCTGATCGACGAAATGCCCCTCGAAATCATGGGCATATTGATAGCCGACATGGCCCAGTTGCTCGGCCCCCTTATAGCTGGCGCTGCGCAGATGGACGGGGACCGGCAGGACGCGCCCCTTCTCCACATCAGCCAGTGCGGCGTCAATGGCCAGGTAGGCGGCATTGCTCTTGGGTGCCGTGGCCAGATAGGTGGTCGCCTGGGCGAGGATGATGCGGCCTTCCGGCATGCCCACAAACGCGACCGCCTCCATCGCCGAGGTGGCGATCGTCAGGCCGCGGGGATCGGCATTCCCGATATCCTCGGAAGCCAGGATCACCAGCCGGCGCGCGATAAAGCGCGGGTCCTCGCCCGCATAGATCATTTTGGCCAGCCAGTAGATCGCGGCATGGGGATCGGAGCCACGCACACTTTTAATGAAAGCCGAGATGGTGTCATGGTGGCCATCCTCATCGCGGTCATAGACGACCGCCTTCTTCTGGATGGACTCCTCCATGATGGCGGCGGTGACATGAATGCGGTACTGCTCATTCGGGGGGGTCGACATGACGGCAATCTCAAGGGCATTCAGGGCGCGCCGGCCATCCCCTTCACAGACCCGGGCCAGATGCGCGAGGGCATCCGGATCCACATCCGCCGGGCGGCCACCAAGCCCGCGCTCATCCACCAGGGCGCGGTTGAGGATCTCCATAATGCTCGCCTCCGAGACCGGATTGAGCTGGAAGACCTGGGAGCGCGAGGTCAGAGGACTGTTGATGAAGAAAAAGGGATTATGCGTGGTGGCCCCGATCAGGGTGACCGTGCCATCCTCCACATGCGGCAACAGGATATCCTGCTGGGACTTGCTGAAATGGTGGATCTCATCGATAAAGAGAATGGTTTCGATGCCATCCACCCTTTTACGGTGATCCGCCGCCGCGAGCAGGACCCGGAGCGAGGCCACATTGGCCAACACCCCGCTGGTGCGCTCGAACCGCCGCTTGGTAGTTGAGGCGATGGCCTCCGCGATCGAGGTTTTGCCGCAGCCCGGGGGGCCGTACAAGATGATGCTACCCAGCCGGTCGGCTTCAATCGAACGCCGTAAGAGCTTGCCTTTGCCGAGGATATGATCCTGACCGACCACGTCGTCCAACGTGCGCGGCCGCATGCGGGCCGCCAACGGCTGTAGACGCATCAGCTCGCCCGCTCTTTCAGTTTCAAAAAGATCCATTGCCCCGACATCCTCAAGCTAAAAGCCCCACCTTACCGCAGGAGCACGATCCCTAAGCCTCACCTGTTGAGGTGGGAGCTCTATCCTGTGGCTTCCAAGTCCCGTACTTGCCGGGCTTGAGGGCCCCACAGTATTCAAACTCCCGGATATATAATATCGGGTTAGAGATTTCAGCCCATACACGAGTAAGGCAGGGCAAAATAAATTATGTTACACGCTCAACCCCGCATCATTCTCTCCACGAGGAAATAATACTCCTTCTGTCTTCCTCCCGTCAAGTCGTGGAAAAAACCAAAAAATATTTTTTTGGGTGAAATCAGGGAATAATCCTGATAGCTAGAACTTACGCGAAAACCGCAAAGGAAGAAATGGGTTTGTCTGCGGCGAAAATTCGGGAGAAGATTTGCCAATCGCGACGGAACTGGTAGTCTTACAAATCACATGGAGAGAGTATATGCAACGGATTGTAGTGGCGGGACATATCTGCCTGGACATTATTCCGGGCTTTCATAAACGGGTTTCTTCGCTTGCGGACATCCTGGTTCCCGGCACGCTGACCGAAGTCGGCAGCGCGGTGCTTGCAACCGGGGGGGCCGTCCCGAATACCGGGATCGCGTTGCACCGGCTCGGCATCGCCACCACCCTGATGGCTAAAATCGGGGACGATGATTTCGGCCGGGCCGTGCTGCGGCTGCTGCGGCAGTACGGGGAAGGCCCGGTTTCCGGGATGATCGTGGATCCTGCGGCCGGCACCTCCTACACTGTGGTTATCAATCCGCCGGGCATCGACCGCCTGTTCCTGCACTGCCCCGGCGCCAACCACGACTTCCGCGCCGGCGATATCGACGGGGCGCGGATAGAGGGTGCGGCACTATTCCATTTCGGCTACCCGACCCTGATGCGCGGCATGTACAGCGATGGCGGCATCGGAATGAGAACCATTTTTGACCGCGTCCGGCAGGCCGGGATCATCACCTCGCTGGACATGACCCGTCCCGATCCGGCCTCCGAATCCGGCCAGGTGGACTGGCTGGCATGGCTGCGGCATGTCCTGCCCGCGGTGGATATCTTCCTGCCCAGCCTGGACGAGATCCTCTACATGATCAATCGCCCGCAATACGACCGGCTGGCGGCCCGGCACGGCTCCGACCGCATCATGGATGGTGTGGATACCGGACTGATCCGCGAGACCGCCGCCACCCTGCTGGAGACCGGTGCGAAGGCCGCCGTCATCAAACTCGGCAACCAGGGCCTTTACCTGCAGACCGGTGCCAACCCGCCGGGCAACCGTCCCGGCTGGGCGCATGCGGATATTTTCGAGCCGTGCTATATCACCGATGTCGTCGGCACCACCGGAGCCGGCGACTGCACCATCGCCGGATTCCTGGCAGGCTTCGTCAAGGGTCTTTCGCCGGAGGCGACCATGCAAGGGGCCACCGGAGTCGGGGCCTGCAGCACGGAATCCGCCGACGCGACCGGAGCCGTCCCTCCCTGGGATACGGTGCAGCGGCGCATTGCCGCCGGCTGGGAGCGTCTACCCAGCCGTTTTGCCGGTTCTCACATCACGCACCAGAAGGTATAAACACCATGCACAGGACATTTGTCGGATTCGGGTTCGGAGCCATCCAGAGCGGCCTGTTCCTTTACGAGGCTTTCGAGTCGCACGCTTTTGAGCGACTGGTCGTGGCCGAAGTCGTTCCGGAGGTGGTCGACGCCGTGCGAAAGCACAATGGCTACGCGCTGAACGTGGCCACCGCCGACGGCATTGTCGCTCACCATGTCACCGGCGTGGAAATCTACAACCCGCTCGTCCCCGCGGATCGCGCCGCCCTGGTCGATGCATTGGCGCAGGCTCAGGAAATCGCCACCGCACTGCCTAGCGTAGATTTCTATGACCGTGGACAAGCCTCCGTCGCCGCGTTGACGGCCGACGCGATCCGTTGCAAGCTTGCGGATCCGGCCCTGCCCTCCGCCGTGTTCTATACCGCCGAGAACAACAACCATGCCGCCGAGATCCTCGATGCGATTCTCCGCGAGAAGACCGGCGCCGATTACCGCGACCGGTTCCAGGTGCTCAACACGGTCATCGGCAAGATGAGCGGGGTCGTCACCGATCCGGCGCAGATCCGTCAGGACGGCCTGCTGCCGATGGTTCCCGAGGCGGCGCGCGCGTTCCTGGTTGAGGCGTTCAACCGGATTCTCATCAGCCGCATCACCCTGCCATCCTTTCAGCGTGGCCTGGCCGTCTTCGAGGAGAAGAACGACCTGATGCCCTTCGAGGAGGCCAAGCTCTACGGGCACAACGCCACGCACGCGCTGCTGGGCTACCTGGCCGCCGAAAAGGGACTGCGCTTCATGTCCGACGCGGCCGCCGATCCTGAACTGGTCGACTTCTGCCGCCAGGCGTTCCTACAGGAATCCGGCGAGGCCCTGATTCGCAAATACACGGGGCTCGATCCGCTGTTCTCCCATGACGGCTTCACCGCCTACGTGGACGACCTGATCACGCGCATGCTGAACCCCTGGTTGCGCGACCAGGTCGAGCGCATTACCCGCGATCCACAGCGCAAGCTCGGCTGGAACGACCGGTTGATCGGCACGATGCGCCTGGCGCTGCGGCAGGGCATACGCCCTGCACGTTATGCACAGGGTGCACGGGCGGCATGGAGCCAACTGGCACGCGAATCCGGACGGCAGCAGGCGTTAAGCGCGATGTGGCCGGATGCCGCACCGGAGGAACGCGAGGCGGTGCTGGCACTGCTGAGCTGAACGCAGCCGCCCATCCCCCCGCCGCCGAACACCGCTCTTACGGGCCGGCACGAAAGACAAGCGTATACTGCCGAGATTCCCCCGGCTCGAGCATGATCAACGTCCCGGCCCTGCGTGCCGTTCCCTGCCCGATAGGATAATGCGTCCCCGGCTCCAGACCAGTCACATACTCGCCGTACCCCCAGTGCTGCCAGTTGGTCAGGCACGGTAACTGCGCCTTGTCGAACATGATATCCAGCGATAACCCCAGTCGCCGATTGCGCACGCCGGCATGGCAGTGCCCGTCTGCCCCGGCCCGGGGCTGAATGAATCCGCAGGCCTCCCCGTTGCCGGCATGCGACGGCAGCGGCGGCGGACAATGGCGGAAATCATGGTCTCCGCCGAACAGCGCATCATCCTGTGCCCCGCCGCGCGAACGGGTTTCGCCATCCCAGAACAGCTCGGCCCCTTCGTCCACCAGCGGATACCCCAGGTTACAGTGGTACAGCAGCATGTGTGGCGCAGTCTGATTGCCGCAGTTGATCACCTCATCCTCAACCCGGATCCCGGCTTTCCCCAGTTCGGCAGAGATCGTGCGGCGCATTTCAAGATGCGGACCGAACACGCCGGTCTCACGCACGATCCCGCTGATCGCCATTCGCATCTCGCCGCGTGCCGGGTCCGGCTGCTGGACACGGGTCAGTTCCGCAGGCTGATTACTGATCCGTCCATGCAGCCCGCGGGTGCCATTCGCATCTGATTCCGGCCCGCCGACATGCGTAAGCCCGCAAGTGGTCATCAACCCGCCCGCGAATGAACGCAGCCACTCCAGTCCCTGATTTGCCGAAGGATCCGGGGCCGTCACGCCGGAACGGCTCACCCAGGCCAGCGCATGCTGCCCGTGGAATGCATCGGCGATATCCATGGAGCGGTCCAGCACGACCTTGAAACGCAACGGGGATCCCGTATTGAACCAGGCAACCCTTACGCCACGGGCGGGCCCGTTATCCAGGACAGCGGTTTCGATGCCGCCAAGTTGCGCCGAATTTGAGATTTTTCCCTCATGGCCAAAGGTGCTCACCATTGTTTACTCCTCGTGGTTGACGTTTCCTTCACACTGGGCGTAGTCAGTCAGCGGACACGCTGTAATGAGGACCCTGTTATTCGCCCTTCTCCGGCTCTGCCCCTCCGGGGCTTGCCTCAACTCCCTCGTCATCCTCGGGCTCAACGGTCGTCGCCGCCACCAGCTTGTCGCCGGCATCGAGATTGATCAGGCGGACGCCCTGCGTCACGCGACTGATCACACGGACATCCGCGACCGGCATCCGGATCATCTGGCCTTGCGCCGTGATCAGCATCAGGGCATCACCCTCCTGCACGGCATGGGCCCCCACAATGGCCCCGTTCCGGTCCGAGGTGCGGATGGTCATCAGGCCGCGTCCACCGCGGTGCTGGACGCGGTACTCATCAAACCCGGTCCGCTTGCCGTAGCCGTTCTCGGTACAGACGAGGAAGGTCGCGCGCGGATCCACAATCTCCAGGCTCTCCACCTTGTCATCGTCATCCAGCGAAATCCCGCACACGCCGCGCGTGTCCCGGCCCTGATCGCGCAACTCACTCTCATTGAAGCGAATGCTCATTCCATTGTGCGTGGTAAGCACGACATCGGCATGGCCATCCGTCTGTTTGACGCCGATCAGCCGGTCGCCCTCATCAATGGCAATGGCGATAATGCCGGCGGTCCGCGGATTGCTGAAGGCGGCCAGATTGGTCTTCTTGACGACCCCCTTCGCGGTGGCAAAGACCACAAACTGGTTCTCGGCAAACTCCCGCACCTTGATCATCGAGGCGATACTATCGCCGCTCTGCACATTGAGCAGGTTGACCAGGGCTTTGCCGCGCGAATTGCGGTTCGCCTCGGGCACTTCATAGACCTTCTCCCAGTATAACCGGCCGGTCGGCGTGAAGAACAGGATATAGTCATGGGTATTGGCCACAAAGAGGTGCTGAACATAGTCCTCCTCCTTGGTATCCATGCCCGCCACCCCTTTCCCGCCACGGCGCTGGGCCTTATAGGTGCTCACGGCCGTCCGTTTGATATAACCGGTATGGCTGATGGTGATCACATAACCGCGATCAGCGATCAGATCCTCGATATTGACTTCGCCCTCATCCGGAACCAGGCTGGTCACCCGCTCATCAGCGTATTGTTTCCGGACCTCGATCAGGTCCGCCTTGATAATCCCGAAGAGCTTCTCACGGCTGGCCAGCAGGTCCTTCAGATAGGTGATCAGCTTGATCAGCTCGAGATATTCGGCTTCCAGCTTGTCCCGCTCCAGGCCGGTCAGCTGATAGAGCCGCATATCGAGAATCGCGTTCGACTGGATTTCGCTCAGCCCGAACTTGGCCATCAACTGGGCGCGGGCCTGATCCCGATCCTTGGCCGCACGGATGATTTTGACGACTGCATCCAGATGATCGAGCGCGATCTTCAACCCTTCCAGGATGTGGGCGCGCGCCTCGGCCTTATCAAGATCAAACTGGGTGCGCCGGCGGGTCACGTCATAGCGGTGATCCAGATAGGCCTCCAGGATCTCCTTGAGCGTCATGACTTTGGGACGGCCCTGATCGATCGCCAGCATGATGGCGCCGAAGGTCGTCTGCAGCTGGGTATGCTTGTAGAGGTTGTTCAAGACCACCCGGGCCACCACGCCGCGCTTCAGCTCGATGACGATGCGGATCCCGTCCTTATTCGATTCGTCCCGCAAATCCGTGATGCCTTCAATCTTCTTTTCCTGGACCAGGTAGGCGATATTGGTGATCAGGGTCGCCTTGTTGACGGCATAAGGAATCTCCGTGATGATGATGCTCTCTTTGCCCTGCTTGCCTTCCTCGATGCCGGCGCGGCCGCGCACCTTCAACAGGCCGCGTCCGGTGCGGTACATGTCCGCGATCGGCTTCAAGCCGCAAATGATGCCACCCGTGGGAAAGTCAGGGCCCTTCACATATTTCATCAACTCATCGACCGAGGCATTCTCATGCTCAATCAGGTGCACCAGGGCATCCACCAGTTCGCCCAGGTTGTGGGGCGGGATGTTGGTGGCCATGCCGACGGCAATGCCCGTACTGCCGTTCAGGAGCAGATTCGGGACGCGGGCGGGCAGCACGGAGGGCTCCATGAGATCGCCGTTGTAGTTGGGCACCATGTCCACGGTATTTTTGTCGATATCCGCCAGCATCTCCTCCGCCATGCTGGTCAAACGCGATTCGGTATACCGGTAGGCCGCCGCATTATCGCCGTCAATACTGCCGAAGTTTCCCTGGCCATCCACCAGCATGTAGCGCATGGCGAAATATTGCGCCATCCGCACCAGGGTGTCATACACCGAGGAGTCGCCGTGCGGGTGGTATTTACCCAGCACTTCACCGACGACGTAGGCGCATTTCTTGTAGGGCCGGTTGTGCAGCAGCCCGAGATTCCGCATGGCGAACAGGATGCGCCGGGCGCCGGGCTTCATCCCGTCCCGGACATCCGGCAGGGCGCGCCCGATAATGACACTCATGGAGTAGTCGATGTACGAGCGCTGCATCTCGTCTTCGATGTTGATATTGGCCAAAACTTCGTTTCGTGTATACATACTTAGATATCCAGATTCTGAACGTTCAAGGCATTGTCCTCAATAAACTTGCGACGCGGCTCGACTTCATCGCCCATCAGGATGGTGAAGATCTCATCGGCCTTGACCGCATCCTCCTGCACCACCTTGAGCAGCTTCCGCTTATCGGGGTTCATGGTGGTTTCATACAACTGCTCGGGATTCATTTCTCCCAAACCTTTATACCGCTGGATGTAGAGCCCCTTGCGCCCGAACTCCCGGATCACTTCCAGCAGGTGCGGCAGGGAATTGACCGGTGTTTCCTCGTCATCGGAATCCTTGAGCGTGAACATAGGCTTTTCCTGCAGATTGAACTGCTCCATGGAAAAGCCCTTCTTCTCGATGGCGCCCATCACCTTGGCCAGGGAGCTGGCCACATACAGCTCCTGGATGCGGAAGGCCGAGCTGCCATGGGCGGGCGCCGAATGGCCGTTCTCGGAAAAGATTTCGAGCTGCTCGCCCAGCTTCCGTTCCTGCTCTTCACGCAGGCCCTTGAGCTCTTCATCGGTCGTCACGAAATGATGCTCGGCGGTCTCGCCCTTGCCGATGGTCACATAATAACGGGGGAAGGCGCCCGCCTTGCTGCGCTTGGCCAGATAATCCTCAAACCGGATCCCCTTGCGACCCAGGCTTTTGGAGGCCTGCTCGGTCTGCAGCAGCAGTTCCAGCAGCGCCATCAGCTCATTGGTCTCCAGCGTCTTGTTGCGGCTGACCTTGAGCGTCATCTCCTCGGCCCCGAGTTCGAGCAGCTTGCGGGTCAGGGTCTCATCGGTATCGATGTACTCCTCGCGCTTCTTGCGGCTCACCTTGTACAGGGGCGGCTGGGCCAGATACACATAGCCGCTCTCGATCAGCTTGGGCATCTGCCGGTAGAAAAAGGTCAACAGCAGGGTCCGGATATGCGAGCCATCCACATCGGCATCGGTCATGATGATGATCTTGTGGTAGCGCACCTTGGCGACATCAAACTCATCCGCCCCGATTCCCGCGCCAATGGCGGTGACCATGGTCCGGATTTCGTTGTTGTTCAGGATCTTGTCCAGCCGCGCCTTCTCCACGTTCAGCACCTTGCCGCGCAGGGGGAGAATGGCCTGGAACTCGCGGTTCCGGCCCTGTTTGGCCGAACCACCGGCGCTGTCGCCCTCGACCAGATACAACTCGCACAGGGCGGGATCACGCTCGGAACAATCGGCCAGCTTCCCGGGCAAGGCGGCGGAATCCAACGCCCCTTTGCGGCGGGTCAGGTCGCGGGCCTTACGGGCCGCATCCCGGGCACGCGCCGACAGAAGCGCCTTTTCAATAATCCGCCGCGCCACGGGCGGGTGCTCCTCGAGATAGGTGGATAGCTCGTCATTCACCACCGACGCCACAATCCCTTCCACCTCACTGTTGCCCAGCTTGGTCTTGGTCTGCCCTTCAAACTGGGGACCCGGCAATTTGACACTGATCACCGCCGTCATGCCTTCGCGGATATCCTCGCCCGACAGGCTTTCCTTGTCCTCCTTGATCAGCTTATTGGCCTTGGCGTAGGCATTGACGGTCCGCGTCAGCGCCGAACGGAAACCGCTCAGATGGGTACCGCCCTCAATAGTGTTGATGTTGTTGGCGAAGCACAACATCGTCTCGGTATAGGTGTCGGTATACTGGAACGCAATCTCCACCTCAATCTTGTCCTTCTCCTTGACGAACGAGATGACCTTGGGATGAATCGCGGCCTTGCTGCGGTTCAGGTGTTCCACAAATTCCACCACGCCGCCCTTGAACTTGAAGAGCTCCTCGCGGGTCGGCTCCTCCTGGGAGAATTGAATCTCAATGCCTCCGTTCAGAAAGGCCAGTTCGCGGAGCCGGTTCGCCAGGATGTCCCATTCAAACTTGATGGAGCCGGTGAAGATCTGAGTGTCGGGCAGAAACGTGATCTTGGTCCCCGTCCCGCGCGTCTTGCCGATGGTCTCCAACTTGGACACCGGCACGCCACGCTCATAGCGCTGGTGATAAATCTGGCCATCGCGCCGGACTTCCACTTCCAGCCACTCGCTCAACGCGTTGACACAGGAGACGCCGACGCCGTGCAAGCCGCCGGACACCTTATAGCTGTCATTATCAAACTTGCCCCCGGCATGCAGCACGGTCAACGCCACTTCCACGGCCGGCCGCTTTTCCGTCGGATGCATATCCACCGGAATCCCGCGGCCATTGTCATTAATCGTACAGGAGCCATCGGCGTTCAGCCGGACCTGCACGTTGGTGCAATAGCCGGCCAGCGCCTCATCAATCGAGTTATCGACCACCTCATACACCAGGTGATGCAACCCGCGGGCCGACGTGTCGCCGATATACATGGCCGGACGCTTCCGGACAGCCTGCATGCCCTCAAGGACGGTGATGTGGGAGGCGTCATACGCCCCGGTCTTTTTTTGTTGTTCAGCCATAGTACGAACTCATTCTTCTGGAATAACTTACGGGGTTCAAGGAACGTCCGTCTTTAGGGTCATAAAACAACCACCCAAGAGGGTGGCCATTTAGAGTCCGACTGTATCGAAAAGCGCCTTTTCACGCAAGAAGGTTTTGCGATTAAACGACCGATGGAACGACCGATTACAGGGCCTATTCACGAACAACTGCAAATCCTTGTCAATATGGCCATTCTGAGAACTAAGGTTAACCCGATAATGGAAAACAAAACCAGGAATTTTGAACAGAAGCTCGCAAAGATCGCGAAGCCCATTCGACAA
>JBIKMI010000080.1:0-10403 GCA_044359285.1 Kiritimatiellia bacterium | reverse complement strand
ACCGTGCCGGTCAGATCAAGCCCGTCCCAGCCGGCCGCCGCAAAGGCGATCTGCCCCACCGGCTCCTGCACCCGGTCGCTGTCGCCCAGCGCGAACGGTTTCTCCCACTTCACCTCTTCGCCGAGGGGAAACGGCATCTGGTTGTAATAGGCACAAAAGGCCTCCTGGTGTCCCCCGAACGCCACCTGGGCGGTGCTCAGATCATCGTGCCAGCGCTTCGTGAGCAGGCGGACACTCGTCGTGCGATCCACCTTCGGTTTCACCTGCGCGGCATAGAACTGCAGCAGGGCCTTCTTGACACGAGTGTCGCGGGGAAGAACGGACAGGTCGAAGCGGATCAGCGTCCGGGCTTTGCGGACCGTGCCGACCCGCAGATCATTCCGGGCATCGTAGGAGTAGGTGATGTGGTTACCCAAGGTCTGCGCGCCGGTGGGCTCCCCAGTCTCCCCCTCGCCGCCGAGATAGACATCCCGCGCGCCGTCGTACTCGCCCAGGCTCCAGGCGGACAGATCCGCGCCCTGATAAAGTTCGACCACCGTGTCGCCGGGGAACTCCTTGCGCAGCGCGGCGGTCATGTCGAGTTCCGGGATGGGCTTCCCGTAGTCCGGGTTTTCGATGGTAATGGGGTAGCGCTGGACCACCCGGCCGAGATACGCATCCGGCGTGTCCATGCTGAGTACCACCTCGGCACGCCCCGGCGGGAAGTCCGCCGGCACGAGGATGCGGTCCACGTGGGACCCGCCACAGCAGGTCTCGCCGGCCAGGAAGATGCGGTTCGCCTCGGACGGCCGTTCGAGCGACTCCAGCGACCAGCGGGCGTGCGTGTATCCGCCAGACACCCAGCAACTGCCATTTTGGAAGAGAACCGCAGGCGAGGAGCCGGCGAAAAACGGCCGCACCGCTTCGATCGCCAGTGCCTCGCCGGTCTTGAGTGACTGGCCGCGGAGGCTCTCAAGGTTGAAGGTCCGCTCATTGCCGCCGTTGTGATTGAAGGTCCACTCCGTGCCGCCAAAGCGGTAGACCGGGGCCGCGGCCTTGTCCTGCGACCAGACATTGCCGCGTCCGTACAGGGTCAGGCGCGCATGCCAGTCGCCGCTCTTGAGCGCGCAGTGAATGTACCAGTTCGCGGTCTGGCATTCGAGGTCGTAGTCGAACTGCGGGTCGGCGATGTCGAGTTTCCGCTTCAGCGGCGCCGGATCCGCGGGAACCGGATTGATGCACCAGATGGCCGCGGGAACCGGAGCCGATGCGGCATCCGGCAGCGGACAACTTGCGCCGCCGGCCGGCACGGCGCATTCCAGCCGTTCGGGAACCACCGCTCTGGTCGGCGCCGCTGCGCTCTTGCAGGCGAACTTCTCATCCGCCGCGGTGATGTCCCGGTCCAGGTTCAAGTCCATGTACACCACGTCATAGCCCTTGCCCGTCCCCTGGGACTCATCCAACACCATGGCCATGACGCACTTCCCTTCCGGCCCGAAGGCGAAGAAACGGTACGCCGGTTTCTCCGACACGAATTTCGGCTCCTTCAGCGTCCGGTCGATCCTGGTGGGGTCGAACACCGGCTTCGGTGTCGGGCACGGGATCACGGTTGTCCGTGTGATCGCCGCCGGCTCTTTGGGCGTGGCATCCGGCGGCACCGGCTTGGCCGCCGGCTCCGCGGCGCCAACTCGGAAGATGATCCCGGCGATGGCCAGCAGTGCGACTCTTGCCCCGATGTTTCTCATAGACTTTCCTTTCCCATGCTTCGCCATCAACCGTCAACCACGAGCCGTACGCCGAGTTCACTGACCATACAAATCCACTCCACGGCCTCGGCAGGCGGAGAGATCCGAGGATCGGAGGCTGCCCGCCGCCCGCGGGGCGGGCCCGATTCGCAGTCGCCCAATGCCTTGTCCTTGTATGGTACGGTTCGGTCTCATCGTCGTTGATTCCGTTTGCGGCCTTGCTGAGCTCGCCCGGATTGAAGGCGCTTTAGCGTCGATCCCGAGGCCGCACACCGGCCCAGGTCAACTGTGTTGTTACTCGCTTGTCCGCAACACCTCCATACAGCGCATCATGCAGTCCCATCGTGACCGCCGGGTGTTGTAAACGCCAACGGAGCAGAATCCGCGGTAGCCGATCCGGCGCAGTTCGGCGACGAATCCCGTTGTATCCCAATGGCCGGCGCCCAGCACGTCGCGGTTGGTTTCCGAGAGGTGAACATGCGCCAGGATATCCCCGAGTCCCTGCAGCGGCGCCAGCATGTCCTTCTCCTCGATGTTCATGTGGAACGTGTCCACCATGAGTCGGATGCCCGGCAGGCCAATCCCGCGGACCAACGACTCCGCCTCGGCGATCGTGTTATGAAACCCGATCTCTCCGTGGTTGACCGGTTCGAAGGCGACGGTCACGCTTTGCCGGGAGGCATACTCGCCGATCCGGCGCATGGCGTCACGAATCCTTGCCTCGCCGGCCGAGCGATCGGGTTCGTCCTTGAGCCGTCCCTGGAGGGACCCCACCACGATCAGGGCCTGCCAGCGTGTCGCCAGATCCACGAATGACATCAACAACGTCACCGTCCGTTCTCGGATGAGATCGTCGGCCGTGCAAAGGCAGTTTCCGCGCAGGGCATAGGTCGAGCCGGTCTGGAAGGCGCACATGGGCAACCCCGCTGCCCGCAGCGCGTTGCGCACGCGTGGTTCATCAAACGCGGCCGGATCGGCGATTTGAAGCTCCACGGCCTCGTAACCGGCCCGTTTCACGCAGGCAAGCTCCCCCTCGAAGTCCGCCCACTGGCGGTAAGACGCGGGGTCGGGCAAAACATAGCTGAAATGCATCATGCGTCAGTCCCTCCTGGGGATGCTGGCGCCGCCGTCCACCAGCAGCGTGGTGCCGGTAATGTAATCGGCCTCGTGGCTGGCCAGGAACAGGAAGGCGTCGGCGCACTGGTCCACCGTCCCGAATTCCCGCAGCGGAATCACCGACTCCGTCCGCGGCCCGAACTTGGGATCCCGCTCGTAACACTGCTTCGACAATCCTGCCATCACGATTCCGGGCGCCATGACGTTGACGCGGATGCCATGCACCGCCAGCTCATTCGCCATCGCCTTGACCATCGTCTTCAAGCCGGCTTTGGCGACGGCGTAGCTGCACCCCTCGGCCCACGGCATGTCGCCGACCCAGGAGCCGTTGAAGAGGATCTTGCCGCGCACGCCGCGCCGGCAACCGGCGGTACTCACCGCCTCCTGGTTCACCATCACCCGCGCCGCTGCCTGCCCGAAATGAAACTGCCCCGTCAGGTTCAGGTCCATCGTCTCCCGCCAGTGGCCCGGATCCAGATCCAGGAACGGCTCGTTGAAAACCAGCGCGGCGTTGCCGATCGCCACATCCACCCGGCCGTGATCCCTCCGAATCCCCTCGAACAACGCGTCAATGGAGCCCCGGTCCACGCTGTCACAAACCCGGTACTCGATCCGGCCCGCCGCCTGTGGCGACGGCACTCCGAGTTCGGCCAGACGCTCCACCTGCCGCCCATGCGCCTCATCCTGGGCGGCCCGGGCGATCGCCGAGCCCTCCCCCGCGGGCTTGCGCCCGGTCATGACCACAGTGGCGCCTTCTTCACAACACCGGCGACACGTGGCCCGGCCAATGTCACCGTAACCGGCAGTCACAACAATCATTTTGTTCTTCAAACGGTTCATGTGTCGTACCCTCCATCAGCAGGGCGCAGGGTTCGGGATGCAGCTTGCAACGCTTCCTTCTGAAACCTGACACCCTGAACTCTTTCTCTCTCCGCCTCACCTCCCCATCCACCCGCCATCGACCACCAGCACGTGGCCATCCACGTAGTTGCTGGCCTCGCTGGCGAGAAACAGCAACGGGCCGACCAGCTCTTCCGGCTTTCCCCAGCGTCCGGCGGGGATGCGGTCGCGTATCTTCGGCTCACGCACAGGGTCAGCCTTGATGGCCGCGCACATGTCGGTGTCGAAATAGCCCGGCGCGATGGCGTTGACGTGAATGTTCTTCGCCGCCCACTCGTTGGCCAGGGCCTTGGTGAGCCCGGCCACGCCGTGCTTGGCAGCCGCATAGGCCGGGATTGTCCAACCACCCTGGAAGCTGCCGAGCGAGGCGATGTTGATGATCCTGCCGCCGCCCTGCTTTTCCATGACCCGTGCCGCCTGCCGGGATAATTCGAACACTCCCGTCAGCATCAGGGAGAAGATCTGGTCCCACTTGCCGAGATCGAACTCCATGGCCGGCTGACGGTGCTGGATACCGGCACTGTTGACCAGAATATCCAGGCGGCCGAACCGCTTCACCGCCCTGGCCACCAGGCCCTTCCGTTGTTGGCGGTCGGTAAGATCGGCCCGCAGGTAAAGCATTTCTCCGCCCAGTGCCTTGACCGCCTGGCGCAATTCGCGGCAGTCCGGACTCGACGCAACGGCGACCAGTTTCGCTCCCGCCTCGACAAGACCTGTGGCCATGGCCAGTCCAAGCCCGCGCCGCGCGCCGGTCACCATCGCCACCTTCCCCTTGATGCTGAACAGGTTCGATTTCATCACCGGTTCCTCCTCGCCTTCACAGTCAACCCTTCGCCCGGCCGCAGTAGCATGGCGGTTATCTTCGGCGCCCACTCATGACAGGCGTGAATGAAACCGGCCGGGTCGCCCCCACCCTGCTCGGCGAATGTCCAGAAATGGCAGGGGATCGCGATCCGCGGCGCCACCTGCTGCGCCATCCGGGCGGCGTCCAGGTGGTTCATGTTGCCGAAGGTGCCGTTGATGCAGGGCAGCAGCACATCCACACCCAGGTTGACGAGCGGCTTGATCAACTCCGGCCGCCACGAGGTGTCGCCCGTGTAGAGAACATGGACACCGTCGAAATCAAGCAGGAGCGAGGTGGCCGTCTTCGAGAAGTCGCCATGGTCGGCGGGTACGGCATGGACGACAGCCCCGCCAAGATCGTGCTTCTTTCCGGGCGCCAGCTTGATCCAATTTTTGCCGCCAATGCCGGCCTGTTTCAGCCCGTCGGCGCCGCCCGCCGGGGCCGCGAACCGGCAGGCGGGATTGTTGCGGCGCATGAAGGGCAGCGTATCGGGGTCCAGGTGGTCGGTGTGCTCGTGGCTGATGACGACCAGGTCGGCGCGCGCCTCTTCGGGGGCGATCGGCGACAGCGAGAGCCGTTTGAAACCGTGCAGGCGCTCGACGGCATCGCTCAAATAGGGATCAACGAAGACCACCCGTCCGGCGTGCGTCTTAAAGGCGAAGCCGGCCTGGCCCAGCCACCACAGGCGCACGGAACGTGCCGGCACCCGGCATTCAGCGATCTCTTCGGCCAGTTTCATCGTCATCGTAGTACCTCCAGTAATGCCGGGATGTCTTCCGCCCGCCGCACGATCGGCTGCAGGCTCAACCCCGCCGGCGACAGTTCTTTGCACAGCTTATGCCATTCTCCCGGTGACAGTTCACCCCACAACAGCAGCGGCGCCCGTGCCGCCTGGATTCGCTTCAATGTGGGCAGCAATTCCGGCAGGCCCGGCGAAGAGCCACCCGGATGATCAATGTTGATCTCCAGGACATCATAGCACCGGTTCTCCAGCAGGATGTCAACGGGATAGAGACAGCTTGAGTGCAAGTGGATGAAGTTCACCTCCGCCGCCCGGCACTGCTCCCGGTGCAGCGGCAGGAGGAACTCCCGGAACAGGTCAGGGCTCAGAAGCGCAGCACTATCCTCCTGGCAGTACGCCACAGGGCGGCGACACCACAGCTTGCTTGGATAACCTCCGGCAGCGTGGGTGCCCTGCCACGGGGGAATCACGGTCTGAAGCGCGCGGACCACGTCCCGTCGCGTCCGCGAACAATGGTGCAGCAACGCCTGCATTCGGTCCGGGTTGTCATGGAATCCCATGACAAACGGCATGCCGCCGAGCATGGCGCTGGCGCAGTCCCCGGGGCCGCGCAGGAGCGGCGGACAAACCGGGAAGCGGCCGGCCGCGAAAGCAGCCAGCTCTTCAGTGAAACGCCGAAGCGTCTGAAACCAGGCATTGCTTTCCAGATTCGCCGGAAAGGGCTCATCCAACTCCGCCAGGCACGCTTCGGCGCGGCAGTTGGCGCCCGCGGCAAACACCGGACATCCCAAAATGGCCTCCATCCACGGAATGCCCCAATAGGCGGACCCGATGTAGAAAAAGTCGTCGTCGGCCTGCTGATGGAGGCGGAACAACGTCTCGTAGTCGGACGCGAACGGAGCAAACGACACACCGTCGGGCGGCAATTCCCGACCTTCCCGCCAACCTGCCGTGCCTGCCGGGAATTGGTCGGCGGGATAGTACCCCCCCAGCCAGAAACCCAGCACCGGCCGCTCGACCGGTTCCAGGTTCAGGAACGCCTCGTGGCGGGCAATCAGGTTACCAGGCGCTTCGAGACTCATGGCTCTTTCCATTCGATCGGGCAGGTTGAATGCGCGCCACCGTCCACCGGCAGGATGAGCCCGGTGATCATGGAGGACGCCTCACTCGCCAGGAACACGATCGGCCCGACCAACTCCGGCGGCTGGCCGATCCGCTTCATGGGCAGCTTGGTCAGCACCTGGTCCATAAAGGCCTTGTTGGCGAAGATGCTGGTGGCGTTCATCTCGGTCTGGAACCAGCAGGGAGCGATGGCATTGACCCGGATCCCCTGCGTGCCCCATTCGCAGGCCAGCTCCTTGGTGAGCGCGGCGATGGCGCCCTTGGTGGCGCTGTACGCGGCATTCCCGCGGCCGGTGCCGAGGAAGCCGCCGCCTAGCGCCGACATGTTCACGATATTGCCGCTCCCCTGCGCCAGCATGACCTTGCCAACTTCCTTGCACATCCAGAAGGTGCCGTAGTAGTTCACCTCGGTCAGTTGCCGGACCTTCTCGGGCGGCATGTTCACGGTCGGGATGCGGGCCGTGATGCCGGCAATGTTCACGAGCACATCCACCCGGCCGAACTTCGCGGCGATGCGCTTCACGGTGCGACGGACCGCCTCGTAGTCCGACACGTCGCAGCCGTACGCGGCGGCCTTGCGACCGGCCGCTTTGATCGCCGCCAGCGTGTCCCGGCAGTTCTTCGCGTCGAGATCGATCGCGGCCACATCGGCGCCGAACCCGGCCAGTCCGATGGCCGCGGCCTTGCCGAGCCCGCGGCCCGCGCCGGTCACCACGGCGACCTTGCCGGACAAATCAAACAGAGGCGAGTTCATGGGCGAGGGTCCTGTCGTGTTCACGGGAATTCACCGGTTGCGGTCCTTTCGCTCATACATGACCAGTTCGCTGGTGAGTGCGCTGTCCAGCGCAACCGGCAGGCCGGAGTGCGCCAGTTCATGGCCTGAGACCCGGAATGTCTGGCCTGAATTGTCCAGCGTCACCGTATAGTCGGCGCCGGCGTCCACGCCGCGCAACCGCAGCCGGTATTCCCCGGCGCCGTTGAGGAGTTTGAACACGCCCGCGTAGCCGCGGCTGCGGTCGGGACAGGCGTACTCCAGCACGCACCACTGGGCGGGGGACAGGAGGCCGATGTCCGGGGTGTGGTGATGGACGATCGGGTGCCCCGCCAGCACCGGCCGGCAGAACCCCTTGTGCAGGGCGATATAGCGGCGGACTTTGTCGAAATACTCGGTCGCGCGGTCGGTGCCCTGCGAGCCGAAACCGACGAAGATCGGCACGGCAAAAAGCGTGACGCGCAGATGCGTGTCCAGATCGCCGACCTGGTGGGCATGCTGGATGTGGTTGTGATAGTAACAGAGCGACTCGGGCGGGATGAAGAGGCTGAGCGCATTGATGCACCGGATGCTGTAGGGCAGCACGCTCCAGTCCGACTGGCAGGCGTAGTGAAAGCGGGACAGCATTCCCAGGTCGTTCCGGCCTCCGCCGGCCGCGCAGTTCTCGAGGCAGACATCCGGGCACTCCTTGCGGATGCGGTCATACGCCCGGTGGACGGCCTCGCAGTGCCGCCAGATCTCCGCCTCGGCATAGCCGTCGCGCACGGTCTGGCCGCCTTCGCCGGTCTTGACGTTGTAATCGAGTTTGTAGAAGTCGAGGTTGAACCCCTTGATGATCCGGACGATCGAGTCTTCGAAGAACTTCGCCGCCGCCGGATTGCCCAGGTCAAGGGTGTCGGCGCAGTCCCGGCCGTCGTCGGTTCGGAGCAGCCAGTCGGGATGCTCCGCAAACACGCGGCTCTTCGTGCTCAGCGACTCCGCCTCATGCCAAAGCCCGAAGAGCAGGTTCTTCCCGTGGGTGTGGTCCCGCAGGCCTGCAATGCCGCCCGGCAGCCAGTCGCCCTCAAACCAGTCGCCGCGGTTCTCCATCCAGTGGGCGAAGTTCTGGCCATACCAGCCAGCATCCACCATGAACGCCTCCACGCCCATCTCGGCGGCGATGTCGATCTCGCGCTTGATCCAGTCGCCCTTCTCCTCCACCACGCGGCCGGCCACGGTGTACATCTCCCGGCCTTTGGGGCGCGGCGGGATCACGCTGGCGCGCATGTGCCGGTGCCACTGCGCGACGGCGCCGTCCAACGTGCCGTGCATGGGACCGAGATGGACCTCGGGACTGGTGACGGTCTCAGCCGGCGCGATCAGCCGCAGCGGCGCGGGCGCCAGCGGCCCGATGCGGAAGGACAACAAGGTCTCCGTCTTGTAGGCGCGATAGGCGAACTCCGTAAAAAAGTTGCCGCTCCAGCCCAGCCCCAGGAAGAAAAGCTCCCCGGTCGCCTCGTTCCTGAGGATGTAGTAGGGTGAACCGAACGAGCTCCCCTTCTGCGACCGTTCGATGCGGAAGTGCGCGATTGGCAGCGGCTGCCAGGTGAAGTTCCCCTCAAGTCCCCACTCATCCACCCCGGCCATGTAGCCGAGCGAGAACCTGGACCGCCCGTCGCGCTCTTCGAAGGCGGGATTGCGTTCGGAAAGCAGAGGACGGGACTTGTCGGCATGCCAGAGGACACCGGACCATGGCGAGACGGCACCGAGCGCGGCCGGTTTGTCGCCGGTGTTGGTGATCTCCAGATAACGTGCCAGCACCGGCGTGCCGTCAACTCGCGTGACGACCTTGATGGTGACCGGGCGGACTTGATGCCTCAATTCAACGACCGCCTCCTCCGTGCCCGGGCGCGCGCCGGGGCGGCAGGACGTGCCGACCAGATCCCAGCGGTTGTGCAGCGACTGGCCGTCGATCTCAAGCTCGAACGCATGGACCGGTCGTCTCAGCGAGTCCAGCCCCGGCAGGCCGTGGAGCACGTTCTCCCGGTGGACATGCCCGCTGGCGGACCAGTAAAGCCCGATCCAGCGGCCATGATCGAGGGCCTCCTCGCAGACCGCCGTGGCCGACACATAGCGAGCAACGGGCCGGGTGGACGACGGGAAACCGAGCGTTGTATTCGCTGTGCTCATGATGTGAAACTCCTTCTGCTCTCTGATTCCATATTATCACTTGGCCCCGGGTTTCGTCGCGGACTTCACGGTTTTTCCATCCTGCGTTGCGGCAGGTGCGCCCGTCGCCTTGCCCAGCAGGCCGAGCATCGTGTCGGCAAAGGCCTGGCCCAGCGCCATCTGTCCTGAGACATTGAAATGAACCAAATCCGCCTGGCCATAGGTCGCGAAACCATCGCAGTCCACAAACGCGTATCCAGGCAGGCTGCAACGTTCCTGCGCCTTGCGGACAAGCTTCACGAAGCGGTAACCCGTCTCCGGGGGATTGACCCGTCCCGCTACGAACAACATCTTCGGTCCGCCGAAATCTTTCCTCGACGCATGGATCAGGGCTTCGAGGTTCGCCGCGTAAGCCTTGGCCATGGGCTCGGAGCATGAGTCGGCTTCGCCCTGCATCCAGAGCATCCCGATAATCTCGATCTTCCGGCTCTGCTGGGCCGCCCTGATCTTGTCCAGCATGACATGGTAGTGGGATTTCGGATCCTTCAGGTCCCAGTCCTTCGCCAGGCTGGTGCCGCTCGTCCCGTGCTTGACGATTCCGATCGGCTGGCCGAACTTTTCGCTCATGCGCCGGCTGAAACCGAGCTCCGGACCGAACAACCCCCAGCGGTCGGGTTCGCCCGGCATGCCACGAGCTGGCGCGACCGGGACCCACGCCTTGCCGTCAAAGATCACGGCATTCTTCACCGGTTGCTTCCAGTCCACGGGCAGGTCGGCCGCCCCGCCCCGGCCATCCATGTTGCTCTGGCCGGCCAGGACGAATACCTTCAGCGGTTGCTCGTCGGCCGCCGAGGCGATGCCGCCCAACAAGGTGGCGATGTTCAGCACGATCATCATGTAACTCAGATGTCTTGTCATGGTCTTACACCCTTTCCCAATGGCCCTTCAGACTTTGTGAGGGGATTTCTTATTGCCTTCAAACACCCGAAGAGTTTTGAACAGAAGCACGCAGAGCCCGCGAAGGCCCCATGCGGC
>JBIKMI010000351.1:0-2853 GCA_044359285.1 Kiritimatiellia bacterium | reverse complement strand
TTCCATTCCAGCGCAAGTTCATGCGGCCACCGGTTTTCGTTGGAGCCTGTAGGAGGCTTGCCGTTCGTAATCATGCATCTGGCTTTCGTATTCGCGGCAGGCGAGAGAAAAGGCCGCGAGGAACCGCTCCTGATCGCGGGTAAAAAGCAAGCGGCCCTTCAGTGCTTCAAACCGGTAAACCGGTTCAGCCCTGTCAAAATGGCCCAGATCAATATCTATGCCCGGCACAAACCGGCCCACCACTTGCGCAATCCGCTGATAAAGGTCGAATGAGAGGCGTCCGCGCAACCCGACCGCCAGATCAAGATCTCCGCCCGGCGGGATCTTGCCATCCCGTCCCGATCCCATGAGGATAGCGAAATCCACTTCAGGACACGCGTCATGGAGTGCCGCACCGACCGTGGCGGGATCAAAGCTGATCGCCAGCCCACCTGATTTAAATTCTCGTTTTGATAGCGACATAGCAATGGGTAATTTATCAGCTTTATCATCCGGTTCAACCCGAATATTTTTGAAGGATGAATCCATTTTCATACCTCATCCTTTATCCTTCATATTTTCCCAAGCTCCCGGGTATCACCTATGATTGAAGTCGAAAATTTCGACTTCAATGATTTCCACGCTCTGGCAGCCTATTGGTTCACCAAGTTACCCGATTAACTTGAGAAGAGGCAAGGGCTCCCAACTGATAAACGGTGCGATCCGTCGTTTATATTGCCCCAATTCAGCATAGTACGTCACATCAAACACATGTTTTTCTTGCGGGAACCGCTGGTTGGCACGGTGCAATGAAGCGTGGCAGGGAATAATACCAATATTATCCTGCGCCAGCAACCGTTGGCGAACACCTTCCGGATTGGCAATGGAAATGGGCAGCTTTGCCGCGTGAATTGCCAAAAGCATTCGCATGGTCTCCACCATTCGTCCGAGTGACTCCCCCCGCAATTCAATCTTGAACCCCTCCTTCCGGTAAAGGGAGGGACGCGACACACTCAAATTAATATGCGTAGTGTTCCCCCCGCGCTTGATTTCCCACGGATGGCCCCCACAACAATATTTAGGATGTACCCCGTCAATCCAATCGGCGAATTCCTGCGAGGAATCAGCATCAATGTCCAGAAGCCCGCTATGCCGGCCATCGGCATAACGGGCATACATCTCGCGGCCTGACAATGACTCATCAATGGTCTCGCCTTTCCGCCTTCCGGCCAGATAGGCAATCCGGCAGTACCGGAAGTAGTCAGCGGTAGTCATGGAGGGGACTTCCGTGTTCACTGCCTGCATGAAAAACCCATTCTCCACGAGATCCACCAGCTTCCGGGTTTTGCCCCTGCCTAATTCCTTATCCAATCGATACATCGCTGGCAGTGAGGTCCGTACGAGCGCACTCGACACGATTCCGTATCGTCGGTTCAATGGATATTCGGCAAGAACGCGCTTATTCGCTTTTATCCAGTCCCGCCGGACAGTCCCAAGCCAACGCCGCGCCGCGGAGATCAATGACTCCCAGGCTACGTCAGGTTTCTCTGTGGACTCACACCCGAACCGACCTATTCTTGAATAATCTGAGACCCGCACAGCCTTCCCTGGCTCGAACTCGAGCCCCCCACCCTCGCCGTCAACATCCGTGATATAGTAAGTTTGCTTGAATTTAATCACATGCAGGTGATGCCAGCGGCCTTCAACGTCAGGAAACAGAAGGTTCCAGACCCGGTCCAGGCTCGACATCTCATAGGCAAAGGGCTCCAATTCTTCTATAAATTCACTGATCAGGTTGTCTATTTTCATAATATGCTCCTCATAAATGACGATTGAACGAGACGCGAAGCCAAACAGCTTTGTTGTTCTGCGATATTTATTGCTCTGCGGTATCCCGTATTCAGTGTGGGGCTCTAATCCGTCGAAGGATTATCTGTCCTTTCCATTATGGAGGCCTCTACAGCGGCCTATCTGGGCTATGTAGCGTCTCCGCCACAGTCGCACTTGCTCCCCTGTCTCGTTCAACCGTCAACATTCATCCTGATAAACCACGAACGTCTCGAAGGACGCACGCCGCAATTTGCGATTCAATTCCCTGAACGCCAGCCGCGCTGTTTCCAATTGATGTAGTGCGTCAACATACGTTACGGCACTGGCCTCGACAATATCTCGCCCCTCCTTGTAAATCACCGTTTGATGAGCGGCCTCAACCGCTTGGGTCTTGAGGTCGGCCATCTGGGCAGTCAACCCTTTACGCAATTCGAGGGCCTCAAGCAGATTGATCTTCTGCCCCTCAAACTCGATCTGTGTTTCATAGTTGGCTTTCTGGGTAGCGCTATTCAGCTTACGTTGTTTGAACTCTAGTACCCGGAGTGCCGCCCGCTCCTGGCTGACATCAAAATCCGGACTCGGCCGGGATTTATTTTTGTCATCCCGCCAGAACGAGGCTCGTTTGCCGCCGGACTCATCTCCAGCCAAGCAGTCCTTGATCGTCGTGATTCTGGCATTATATTCCGCGCGCAATTCCAGCGCTTCGTAAAGGTGTAGTGCATTGACATTAGCTTCCATCTCGAACTCCTTTCGTTTTGAATGCATGTAGTGTGTACTACCTACACCACGTTTGCAATAATAAAAAAATTATCCCTTGCCGTATTTCGTTCGCGCTTCCCGCACGATCCCGCTGACGTCGTGATCCGAAGCGCTCTTGAGCTCACGAATGAGCTCGGCGAACAACCGTGGCCGCTTCCGGATCGAGTCATGCAAGTCGGTTGATATCTTACCAGCCATGGCCAGTAGGACATCCGCGTCCTCACCCAACACTCCGGCAAGCGCCTTGATTTTCGCTTCCGAGGGAGGCGGGACAATGCCCCGCTC
>JBIKMI010000398.1:0-2856 GCA_044359285.1 Kiritimatiellia bacterium | reverse complement strand
CTCCTGCATCAGGCGGACTTTGCCGGAGAGTGCGGCGGCATTCTCGTCCCGTGCCCGTTCCATCGCCGCGCGACGCACGGGTTCGGACAGCATATCGTAGCCAAAGGCACGCTGGTTCCGCCCCTCAAAAGGTTCGAGGTAGACGATGGCGGAGTAACTCTCGCGTTCGCCTGCGGGCCTGACTTGGTAATCCGGAAAACCTTCGCTACGAATCGCCTGGACGTGCTGGTCCAGTTGCGCGCGGGGAATCAGCGCCGCGAAGCCGATGCCCTGAATGCCGGGCAGATGCTGATCGATCTGGAGGCGCTGAGCAAACGTGCGCCATCCCCCGCGCGAGACCGTCTCCGAGACGTCAAATAGTGCCGCGCCACTGCGCAGGATCTGGGCGCCGGCCTCAAGCCGGGCCTCAATCTTGAGCCGGATCTCGTTGCAGGCAAAGTCGAACTCGCGTTGCGCGGCCGACTCCACACTCGTCTTGATGTACCGCGAGGTGAGCACGGTGACGGTCAGTCCGGCTACCAGAAAACACCATGCGCCCCAGTGATTGCGCAAAACTCGGGCGTGCAACAGGCGGATCAACCGCGAGCGACGGGATAGTCCCGCAGGCAGTGTGTGATTGTGTGTGTGTAGGGGGGAGGGGGGACGCACCGGCGCATCCGACCGTGCCTGACCCGGTCGCTGGCGTCCGACAGTCTCGGCCAATGTCTTTGCCGGCGCGATGTTGTCTTGTTGCTTCTTGCTCATCGCTTCACCCCGCACTTCACCCGCTTCACCGCATCCAGCAACTCGTCGCCGTCCACCGGCTTGCGGAAGAGCCCGGCGGCGCCCAGCCGGTTCACGGATTTTCGGACTGTGGGATCGTCCAGCGCGGTAATAAATATGGCCGGTGTGAAACAACCCCTGCGACGCAATTCCGCGTACAGTTGAATACCGTCCATTCCCGGTATGGCCACATCAATGAGGAGGCACGCATCCTCACCAGGCAGGCCTGAGGCGAGCATCTCGCGCGCGGAGGTAAAACAGCGAACCCTATATCCGTGCGCCTTCATCAGCCGCTCCAGACCACGCAGCACCGAAGGATCATCATCAATGATGCTCACGACAAGGTTCTCCTGAGTTTCTCCGTTCATAGGAGAATACATAGCAGAACCCGGAGAATAGGGGTATTGCACCTTAGTGATATACGGCAAGGGATAGGGAACGGGTCACTGATCCGTGATTCCCGAGGTCATCTTCACGAGTTCCGCCACGGACTGGACGCCCATCTTCTGCATCACCCGACCACGATGGATCTTGACGGTGCCTTCCTCGATGCCGAGTTCGGCGGCAATCTGCTTGTTCAGCAGGCCGGCGACGACCCGTGCCATCACGTCGCGCTCGCGCGTGGTGAGCGTCTGTTCGCGGTCCCTGAACTGAGTGATTTCGGCGAATCTCGCCCGCACCTCCTCGCCTTTGCGCAGGGCCACGGCAATCGCGGACAGAAGGTCCTTGTCGTCAAACGGTTTGGTCAGGAAGTCCACGGCCCCTTTTTTCATAGCACGCACGCTCAAGGGAATATCCCCATGCCCGGTGATAAAGATGATCGGCAGTCTGCCTTCACCCGCGCTCAATACCTCCTGCAAGTCCATACCGTTCACCCCCGGCATCTGCACGTCCAGAACGAGGCAACCGCTCTCGGCGGGTGACTCGCGTTCGTGCGCCAGGAACTCATCCGCCGAAGCGAACACCTCGCACTTGAGGCCCGCGGAGCGCAGAAGCCGCGACAGAGCTTTGCGAACGGAAGGCTCGTCGTCCACGACGTAGACGGTATTACACGCCCCAGGTTTGCTGTCCTTCCCGACCTTCTCCATGATGGGTTTCACTCAGCAATCCCCTTCCGCATTCGCTTCTTCCGCCTTGAGCGTAAACGACACGACAGCCCCGCCGCCGGGAGGGGAGTCCGCCCAAATGTGGCCGCCGTGCGCCGTTACGATCGAGCGACAGATCGCCAACCCCATCCCGAGCCCGTCGGGCTTGGTCGTAAAAAAGGGATCGAACACCTTGGGCATAACCTCGGCGGGGATCCCCGGTCCCGAGTCCCGCACGGAAACCGTGATCTGCCCGGTCTCATCCCTCCATGTTGACACCAGAATAGCGGCTTCGCCTTCCGCCATGTTGACACCAGAATTTCTGCGTTGCCTTCCGCCCCTGCCCTGGGCGGATGCGAAGGGTTCCGATTCCCCCCACATGGCCTGCCCGGCATTCAGGAGAAGGTTAAGAATGACCTGGTGGACTTGCGTCCTGTCCGCGAGTACCTTCGGTAGTCCACCAGCCAAGTCAGCGCGCGCCGTCACGCCATGCAGCAGCAAGTCCTGGCGCGCGAGAGTCATAACCGTCTGGACCGCTTCATTGATATCCAGACGTTCGGAGGCGGACGGCTCCTTTCGCAGCATGGCTCGAAGTCGGCTCACGATGTCGCCGGCGCGTTTGTCATCCGCCACGATGTCGTCGAGGATTTCGCGAATCTGGCCCAAGTCAGGGTCCGGGTTCCTCATGAACCGCAGGGCCGCCTGGGCATTGCTCAGGATTCCGGCGAGCGGTTGGTTGATCTCGTGTGCCAGCGAAGACGCCATGACACTCACCGCTTGCACCCGCTCCATGTGGTAGATCTGCCGCTGGTATTCCCTCAACTCCAACTCCGTCCTGACACGACTGGTCAGATCTCTCAGGAAGGCAACCATGTACCCGCCCTCCGATCCGACCTTGTACTGGACACTGATTTCCACCGGGAACAGGCTCCCGTCCTTACGGCGATGCTGGGTCTCAAAACGTTCGTCGCCTTGCGTCAAGATCTTCTGCATGTGCAAGGCAATGTTG
>JBIKMI010000076.1:0-10721 GCA_044359285.1 Kiritimatiellia bacterium | reverse complement strand
GGATACCTCCTCATTGTTCCGCGATCTGCCGGCTTTGCTGGATGTCTGGATGAGTCATGGGGACCAGGTGGAGCGCCTGCCGGAAGGATTCACCGTGCTGGCCCGGACGGAGACCTGTCCGGTGGCGGCGATGGGCAATCCGGCCCGGCGCATTTATGGACTCCAGTTCCACCCCGAAGTGGTGCACACGCCCCAGGGGGCGACGTTGCTCAGCCGGTTCCTGTTTGATATCTGCAAGTGCCGCCCCGATTGGGAAATGGCCCAGTTCATCAAGGAGAGCGTGGTGGCGATCCGTGAAAAAGTGGGGGATGGCCATGTGCTCTGCGGGTTGAGCGGCGGGGTGGACTCCTCCGTGGTGGCGGCGTTGCTGCACCGGGCCATCGGCAAACAGCTGCACTGCGTGTTTGTGGATAACGGCCTGGTGCGGGCGGGTGAGGCCAAGCAGGTGGAGGAGCTGTTCGGCCGGGCCTTTGGCATTGATCTGCATGTGTCGCATGCCCAGAAGCTGTTCATGGATGGCTTGAAGGGGATTACGGACCCCGAGCAGAAGCGCAAGATTATCGGCAAGATTTTCATCGACGTGTTTTCAAGTGAAGCCCGCAAATTCGGCGAAGCCCAGTTCCTGGCGCAGGGCACGCTTTATCCGGACGTGATCGAGAGCGCCTCCCCGTTGGGCGGACCGTCGGTGACCATCAAGAGCCATCATAACGTGGGCGGATTGCCGGAGGATTTGAAGTTCACGCTGATTGAGCCGGTGCGGGAGTTGTTCAAGGATGAGGTGCGGCTGCTGGGTCGTGAGCTGGGGCTGCCGGGTTATGTCGTGGATCGCCAGCCCTTTCCCGGACCCGGGCTCGCGGTCCGGATCCTTGGCGAGGTGACGGAAGAACGGGTGGCCTTGCTGCAGAAGGCGGATTTGCGCGTGCAGGAGGAAATGCAGAAGGATCCGATGTACGCGAAAATCTGGCAGTCATTTGCCGTCTTGCTTCCCATCCAGACGGTGGGGGTCATGGGCGACAGCCGGACCTATGAGAATGTGGCCGCCTTGCGCATTGTGGAGAGTCAGGATGGGATGACGGCCGACTGGTCCCGTGTCTCGTATGATACGCTGGCCCGCATTTCAACCCGCATCATTAATGAGGTGGCGGGGATTAACCGGGTGGTGTATGATATCAGCTCAAAGCCGCCGGCGACCATCGAGTGGGAATAGGGGAGATGCGAGCATGAAACGAATCGTGTGTTTGTTCCTGGTGCTGGGATCCGTTTTCGCGGCCCGGGCTGATACCATGACGCTCAGTAATGGGGAGAAGATTGACGGCAATTTCCTGGGGTTTTCCGCGCGGAAATTCTCCTTCAAGTCACAGGCCGGGGTCACGCTGTCGGAGTATCCTGTCAATGTGAAGGCCATTACCCTGACCTCGCCATTGAAGGTCTCATTGGTGTTGATGAACAGCCAGCACGAGGATGTGGATTTTTACGCGTTCGAGGAGTACACCCTCCGCTTGGCCAAGGACGGGGAGAATCTGGACCAGCGGGTGATCTTGCTGAAGTCGATGACGGTGGTGGCCCCTCCGCCCCCGGCTCCCGAGGAAGAGGTGAATCGCAAGGAGGCGCGCTCCCCTGAGGAAATCCGCGAATGGCAGCGTTCCGGCAAGTGGCGTGAAATAGAGGCGCGCAACACCAGGATCATCAGCAAGGGTGAAGAGGTGGATATTGAAAGGCGTGTGCGAAAGGGGTTCATCAATATCGTTCATTTTCATAATCCGAAACTCCTGCCGAGTATTCGCGAAGGCAACTATGTTGAGGCGCTGGCCGCCAACTCCTCGAAACGGATCGTGATCTTGAAGATTGTCGTCGAGGATTTCAATGCGCCGGTGTGCGTGGCGCAGGATATTACGTCGCTGCCCCAGTTCTGGTTTTACGATGAAAGGGGCAATTTGGTGCATAAGCTGACAAAACGCTTTACCGAAGGGGATATTGACAGGGCGGTAACGCAGGCGCGGCGTGGAGAGAGATGACCCTGCCCGGAACGCATGCCAGCCCGGCGAAAGAAGTTGTCAGCGACGGATCAGGCGTGAGAGAATCCGGTTGTGCGTGGAGGTCTGGTTTGATCAGGTAATGGAACGATTGCGAGGAACACCATGGCTCGTCAGAGTGTAGACTGGGAAAAAATGTTTCGCGCACTTGAAGCGTATCGCAAGGAGCACGGCGACTGCCGGGTTCCTACCGTCTGGGAAAAGAACGTGCAGTTGGGGCGGTGGGTGGCCATGCAACGCTACCGCCATAAGATCGGGGAGCTTTCCAAGAGCCACTTGGCCCGCCTCAGCCTGATCGGTTTCGTGTGGTCCCCCACAGACAAGGTTTGGAATGACATGTTTCAGCGGTTGGCGAAGTACAAGAAGAAGCACGGACATTGCGATGTGCCCTCCTCCTGCCCCTCGGAACCCGATCTGGCGAATTGGGTGGCCAATCAACGGCACCGCAAGAAACTGGGTTCGCTGGCGGTGGAGCGGGTGCGGAAACTGGAAGAGATCGGCTTTGTCTGGTCTGTGTATGGCAGGCAGCAGAGCGTGAAGGCACCGGCCGTCAAATCCCGGCAGGCTCCAGTCAAGGCGGTCGATGCGCCGACGGCCCCGGAAGAGCGGCTTTATCAGATCAGCGGCGAGTATGTTCAGTACAACGGGACCGGGGAATGCCCCCCTAAGCTGGTGAAACATATCCAGCTGCATGGCGGAGAATATCCCCCCTGTATTATCCTGCCCCGCCTGCCATTGGTTTTCCGCCTGGGTGGGAGTGATTCGGCCGGGATTCCGCCGTTGAAGGTCAAGTGGCCCGGCGTTGGGCGGTTGCCGGAGGATGTGCTCGAGTATTTGAACGAGAATGGCGTACTGCCACCCCATGGGCCCTGAAGAATGAAAAATACCCTGATCAGTTTTTTCCGTGTCGCCTGCCTGCTGGTGGTTTTTCCGGTTGGGTTTGTCGTGCTCTACCCTCTGGTGGTCCTGCTGTTGCCGGAAACGATGGCGAGACTGGCCGATCTGCCACGGGATCTGGCGTTGTTCCTTCTGGTCGAGGCGGGGCTCGTCCCGCTGATCGCCATCGGTTTCTATAGGCAGGCCCGCTACCGGGCGCTCGGGAAAGGGAGCAGGGATTTCCGGGATACCCGTGATGTCCTGTAATGACGCGACATGAGTGCCATTTCACATAGTTCCCGGATTTCAGATATTCTTCTGAACCGGGGTAGCATCTCGGTCGAGGCCTTGAAGCAGGCCCAGGAGCGGGCCCACGCGAGCTCGATCCGGCTTGAGAAATACCTGCAGGATAATTCACTGATCACCTCGACGGAGGCGACGCTGTGCCTGGCCGAGTATCTCCGGATGGCACCCATCACGCTGGCACATTTTACCCCGACTCCCCAGCTGCTGGAGGCGTTGCCTGCGGATATCCTGCGTAAACACCAGGCGCTGCCCGTCATGAAGATCGGGGGCATGCTGGTGGTGGCCCTGAGCGATCCCTTCAATGTGATGGCCGTGGATGAACTCCATGTGATCTCCGGCCTCCAGATCATGACGCTGATTGCCGGGGAGAAGGATATCCAGGAAGCGCTGGCACGGGTACTGGCCCCGGTTGAGGGCAGTGGTATCGATCTCGAGGACATCATGCGCGACTCCGATGCGGATATCGAAGTCGGCAAGGAGGAGCGCCAGGAGTTGAGCCTTGAGGAGATGATGGAGAGCGCCGAGGGGGCGCCCGTCATCCGGATGGTGAACATGATGCTGGTGGAGGCGTTACGTACCAAAGCCAGTGACATTCATATTGAGCCCCAGGAAAAAACGTTGCGGTTGCGCTATCGGATCGATGGCTCCCTGACCGAGCGGCCGAGCCCGCCGAAGAGCTATCAGCCGGCGATTATCTCGCGTATTAAAATCATGTCGGACATGGATATCGCGGAGCGGCGCATTCCCCAGGATGGGCGGTTCCGGATCAAGGCGCTGGGCAAGGAAGTGGATATCCGGGTGAGCGCGCTCCCCTCCATTCATGGCGAAAAAATCGTGATGCGCGTACTCGACAAAAGCGCCCTGTTCCCCAGCCTGAGCGGGTTGGGCCTTGATGAACACGCCTTCGCGGCCTTTTCCTATGCCATCACCCAGCCGCATGGCATCATCCTGGTGACCGGTCCGACCGGAAGTGGAAAGACAACAACCCTGTATTCCTGCCTGCAGGAGTTGAACAAGATCGATGTGAATATCGTGACCTGCGAGGATCCCGTGGAGTATCAGCTCGCGGGCGTCAATCAGGTGCAGATCAATGCGGTGGGGTTGACGTTTGCGGCCGCCCTGCGTTCCATTTTGCGGCAGGACCCCGACATCGTGCTGGTGGGCGAAATCCGGGACGGTGAAACAGCGGAAATCGCCGTGAAGGCCGCGCTGACCGGGCATCTGGTGCTGAGCACCCTGCATACCAATGATGCGGCGGGCGCCATTACCCGTCTGATCGATATGGGGATCCCGCCTTTCCTCATGGCGTCGTCCATGATTTTGTCGCAGGCGCAACGATTGTACCGGAAGCTGTGCACGGCCTGCCGCCAGCAGGTTGAACTGCCGCTGGACGTGCTCAAGGCGAACCGGATTGATGCGGAGTTTTTCAAGGATCTCAAGAGTCCGGGTGGCAGCGAGTTTGTGCCTATTTTCAAGGCGGTGGGCTGTCCCAAGTGCAATGGGTCGGGCTACAAGGGCCGGGGCGCCATCATGGAGGTGCTGCCGGTGACCGAGCGTATCAAGGAGATGATCATGAAGGGCGGCACCAGCGGGGAGATCCGGGAGGCGGCGCAGGCGGAGGGTATGATGACGCTCAAGCAGGCCGGCTTGAAGAAGGTGCGGGAGGGCGTGACCTCGTTGGAGGATGCCATGGAGTTGACAGGCGGTGAGTAAGCGTCGAAGGGAGAGTCGTCGATGAGTCCATTATTACGCTCCAATGGGTCTGCCAAGCCGGCTGGAACGGCACCCCGTGGCGTGCCGCAAAAGCCCGGGCCGGCCGCGGCCGGCCCCAGGAAAGTGGTGGCGGCCCAGGTGACGCGGACGGCGCGCAAGGGCGTGGGGAGGGTCCGGGGCGCAGGAAAGATTGTCGAAAAGGATCTCGCCCCGTTTTCCCGCCAGATGGCGGCGATGCTCTCGGCCGGCATGCCGATCGTGGCCGCCCTGGAAACGTTGGAAGAGCAGGCGGCCAATCCCAATTTCAAGCTGGTCATCGGTTCGTTGAAGCGGAATATCGAAGGGGGCGCCTCCTTTTCGGAAAGTCTTCAGCAAATTCCGGATGTGTTTGATGTGCTGTATGTGAATATGGTCCGGGCCGGTGAGCAGAGCGGGCAGTTCGCGGAAACCATGCGCCGGATCGGAGAGCTGCTGGAGGCCTCGGCGAAATTACGGCGCAAGGTGAAGTCGGCGATGACCTATCCCGTGGTCGTGCTGTCGCTCTCGCTGATTATCGCGACCGGTATGATTATTTTCATTGTGCCGGTGTTCGCCGGCATGTTCAGTGATTTCGGCGGTAAATTGCCCGCACCCACCCAGTTCCTGGTCGACCTGAGTGCCGCGGCAAAAAAGTACGCCATCATTATCATCCCCTCGATTATGATCGCGGTCTGGAGTTTTAAGAAATGGAAAAAAACCACGGCCGGGGCCTGGGCCATGGACAGCATGGTGCTCCGGGCGCCGGTGTTCGGGGTGTTGATCCAGAAGGTCGCCGTCGCCCGGTTTTCCCGGACCTTGAGCCAGCTGGTTCAAAGCGGGGTTCCGATCCTGAATGCGCTTGAAATCGTGGCCAAGGCGGCCGGGAATCTGGTAATCGAGGCCGCCATCATGTCTGCCCGCAAGTCAGTGGAGCATGGCGATACGCTCTCCTCCGGACTGGAAGGCAAGGACTGCATCCCGAAGCTGGTGGTGCGGATGCTGGCCGCCGGTGAGAAAACCGGGAAAGTCGACGAGATGTTGGCCAGTGTGGCGGATACCTTTGATGATGAGGTGGAGAACATGCTGGCCTCCCTGACCTCGTTGTTGGAACCGTTGCTGATGGTGTTCCTGGGTGTGATTATCGGGGGCATTGTGGTCTGTATGTTCCTGCCCATCTTCAAGATGGTTGAGGTTATCAAGTAAAGGATCTGAATGGAGATGAGCCGGAAAGCAGTGCTTTCTGAAAGCCACGTGCAGCTCGGCGCGCGGATGGTGGATTTCAGCGGCTGGGACATGCCCCTTCAGTATGACGGGATTCTGGCGGAGCATCACCGGACCCGGACCGATGTGTCGATGTTTGATACCTGCCACATGGGGCGCTTCCTCGTGACCGGACCGGGGACCCGGGCGGCGCTGGATCAGCTGCTGGCCGTGGACCTGGAGGCCATGACCGACGGGCAGTGCAAGTACGGGTTTTTGTTGAGGGAGGACGGCGGGGTTCTGGATGATGTGATCGTCTACCGGTTCAGTGCCGAACGCTGGATGATCGTGGTGAACGCCGGGACCCAGGCCGGCGATCGCGATTGGATCCGGGCGCGGTTGCCGGCGACAGTCACCTTTACGGATGTCTCCCGCTCGCTCGCCAAGATCGACGTGCAGGGCCCGCATGCCCTGGCGTGTGTCGCCCGGGTGTGCGGCATCGAGGTCGACTCACTCAGGTATTTCCGCTTCCGGACCTTCGATTACGGTGGCGAAGCGATCGTCAGCCGCACCGGCTACACCGGTGAAAAGGGGGTGGAACTGTATGTGGAGTCGGGCCGGATGGTGGAGCTCTGGAATCGCTTCCTGGCGGACGGGGTAAAGCCGGCCGGGCTGGGCGCGCGGGACACCCTGCGGCTGGAGGCGGGACTGCCCCTCTACGGGCATGAACTGTCCGAGACCGTTACCCCTGTGGAGGCGGATATGATGAGGTATGTGACCAAGACCACGCCTTACGTGGGGCGCGCGGCGGTGTGTCAACATCAGGCGCAGGGTCCGTCAACAATCCGCGTCGGCTTCAGGATCGAGGGCCGGCAGGCGGCCCGGGCGGGGCAGGTGGTGGAGTTCAATGGCCGGCCGGTCGGGCTTGTGACGAGCGGGTCTTTTGGCCCGACCTTGCAGGCGGTCATCGGATTTGCGTATATTGAACCCGCCTGTTCGGCGGTCGGGACCCGGCTCCAGGTGGAGACCGGACGGACCCGCCTGGAGGCCGTGATTGTGAAGCCGCCTTTTTACAAGGCCGGCTAGGGACGTGAATGACTTAAACCAAGCGAGTGAAGGAATCTGAACGATGAGTGCAACGAGCCTGTTTTTCACAAAGGATCATGAGTGGGTGAGTGTGGCGGGTGATGAAGCGACCATCGGGATTACCGATCACGCCCAGCAGGCATTGGGTGATATCACCTTTGTGGACCTGCCCAAGGTGGGTAAGACGGTCAACGCGCATGATGTCCTCCTGGTGGTGGAGTCGGTCAAGGCGGCCAGTGATGTTTTTGCGCCGGTGTCGGGTACGGTCAGTGCCGTGAATGAGAAGCTGGCCGGCGCGCCGGAACTGATCAATCAATCGGCGCAGGCGGAAGGCTGGCTCTGCAAGCTGAAGCCCTTTGTGTCCGCGATGAGCGGCTTGATGACGGCAGAGCAATACGGGGCCTTCCTGCAGGAGACGTAAGATGCCTTTTATTCCCACTACCGAGCGCGATCGCGCGGAGATGCTCCAGGCCATCGGGGTTTCCGATATGGACGCCCTGTTCACGGATATTCCCGAGTCCGTGCGCATCACTGGCTTGAATTTGCCGCCCGGCCGGAGCGAGGGCGAGGTCTATGAGCAGTTGCACCAGATGGCGAACCGCAATGCCCATGATCTGACCGGATTCCTGGGCGGGGGCTATTACGATCACTTCATTCCCGCGTGTGTGGACGCGCTCTCGTCCCGCAGTGAATTCTATACGGCTTATACGCCCTATCAGCCGGAAGCGTCGCAGGGCACGCTCCAGGCGATCTTTGAGTATCAGACGGCCATCTGCCGGATCACGGAGATGGAGGTGGGCAATGCCTCCTTGTATGACGGGGGTACGGCGCTGTACGAGGCCGCCATGATGGCGGTCCGGCTGACGGGGCGGCGTAAGATTCTTCTGGATAGCGGGGTTAATCCCATCTATCGCAATATGTTATACAGCTATACCCGCAACCTGGCGGTGGAGTTTGTCGAGATCCCGGTGGTGCATGGCCAGAGCGACCGGGACCGGATTGTCGCGGCGCTGGATGACCAGACGGCGGCGATCATGCTCCAGAACCCCAATTTTTTCGGGGCGGTGGATGATTTTACGGATGTGATCCAGGCGGCCCACACGCGGGGTTGCCTGGCGGTCATGTCGGTGTATCCGATCTCGCTGGGAATCCTGAAGACGCCCGGCCAGATGGGGGCCGACATTGTCACCGGTGAGGGGCAGAGTCTCGGCTTGTCGCTGGCGTTCGGGGGGCCCTATCTCGGGTTTATGGCGACCCGTGTGGCACACGTAAGGAAGATGCCCGGCCGGATTGCCGGGGAGACCCGGGACGCCCAGGGTCGGCGGGGGTTTGTGCTGACCCTGCAGGCGCGGGAACAGCATATCCGCCGCGAGAAGGCGATGTCGAACATCTGCTCCAATGAGGCGCTTTGTGCCTTGCGGGCCTTGATTTACCTCTCCTGGCTCGGCAAGGGCGGGTTTAAAGACCTCGCCCATATTTGTGCGCAGAAGGCGGAATATGCCAAGACCCGGCTGGGGGCCATACCCGGGGTTGAGGTGAAGAAAAGCGCGCCTACGTTCAATGAGTTTACCATTGAATTACCCTGTGATGCCAGTGATGTTGTGTCGCGGATGATTGACCGGGGGTTCGCCGCCGGCTTCCCGCTGGGGCGTTATTACAAGGGCATGGAGAATTACCTGCTGGTGGCGGTCACGGAGAAACGGACCCGCGAGCAGATCGGGCTCTTTGCCGAAGCCCTGGAGGGCGTGCTATGAGCCAATTGATCTATGAGAAATCCGTGCCGGGCCGCCGCGCCGCCAGTCTGCCCCGTCTAACGCCGGCCGAGGACGCGGTCAAGCTCCGGATTCCCCGGAAATATTTCAGGGAGCAGGAGGCGGGGTTGCCGGAGTTGTCCGAGCTGGATGTGGTGCGGCATTTCACCCGGCTCTCCCTCAAGAATTTCAGTGTGGATGCCAATATGTATCCGCTCGGGTCGTGTACGATGAAGTATAACCCCAAGATCTGCGAGCGGGTGGCCGCACTGGAAGGCTTCTCCGCGCTGCATCCGTTACTGCCCCAGCTGCGGGGGGGCGGGATGCTGACCCAGGGGGCACTGGAAGTGCTGCATGAGACCGAGCGGTGGCTTGGGGAAATCACCGGCATGGATGCGTATACCCTCCAGCCCATGGCGGGTTCGCATGGGGAGCTGACCGGGATGATGCTGGTGGCGGCCTATCACCGGGATCGTGGAAACCGTAAGACCAAGGTGATTATTCCTGATTCCGCGCATGGGACCAATCCGTCCAGTGCGGCCATTGCCGGGTATGCCGTGGTGACCATCCCGACGAATGCGGAGGGGGGCGTTGACCTGGCGAAATATGAGGCGGCCATGGATGACGAGGTGGCGGCCGTCATGTTGACCTGTCCCAGCACGCTGGGGTTGTTTGAGCGCGATATCCTGAAGCTGGCCGAGCTGGCCCACAAGCGGGATGCCCTGCTGTATTATGACGGGGCGAACCTGAATGCGCTGCTGGGGCGCTGCCGCCCGGGCGATCTGGGGTTTGATGTCGTGCATGTGAACCTGCACAAGACCTTTTCCACCCCGCACGGGGGCGGGGGGCCGGGCGCGGGGCCGGTCGGGGTCAAGACCAGGCTGATCCCCTATCTGCCCACCAGTATTGTGGTGAAGCGTACGGATGGCTCCTATGCGCTGGAATATGACCGGCCGAAGAGTATCGGCTATATTTCCTCCTTCTATGGGAACTTCGGCATCATCCTGCGGGCCTATGCCTATATGCTGATGCTGGGGCGGGATGGGATGCGGAGGGTCAGCGACTATGCCGTGCTGCATGCCAATTATATCCAGGCCCGGCTGAAGGGGCGTTATGCCCTGGCGGTGGACCGGCTCTGCATGCATGAGTGCGTCTTCAGCGCCTCGCGTCAGGTGGAGCAGGGGGTCCATGCGCTGGATATCGCCAAGGCCCTGCTGGAGCGGGGATTGCACGCCCCTACCATCTATTTCCCGCTGGTGGTCAAGGAGGCGTTGATGATCGAGCCGACGGAGACGGAATCGAAGGAGCAGATGGATGAATTGATCGAGGCGTTGCTGGAGATTGCCGAACGGGCGGAACGCGAGCCTGCCTCCTTCCCGGCCATGCCGCGCAACACCCCGGTGGGGCGGCTGGATGAAGTCAAGGCGGCGCGCGACATGAGGTTTAAAGCCTGACTATGAATACTTCATCAGAGTCAACTCAAGCCCTGGACCTTGCAGGAATCCGTATCCTGGTGGTGGATGATGACGAGATGATCCGCTTGATGGCGCAACGGATCCTGATGTCGCGACAGGCGGCCGTGGAGGTGGCTGAAAGTGGCCGCGCGGCTCTCCAGATCCTGCTCCGTCAGGATTTCGACCTGGTGCTGGTGGATCTGCGGATGCAGGAGATGGACGGGCTCACCTTCATTCAGGAAGCCCGTAACATCTGGCCCTGGCTGGGCTTTGTGATTATGACG
>JBIKMI010000350.1:0-2861 GCA_044359285.1 Kiritimatiellia bacterium | reverse complement strand
CTATTGAAGCACTCAACCAGGGATGTGCGGCATCGGGGCGAATATAAGAAGCTGTCGAACAACATGGAGGCGTTTGATGCCGAGGGAAAGAGTGTTGGCATCAGTTTCGAGACCGCCACACCTTTCGACACTCCTCGGAAAATGAAGGAACTCGTAGAGTGGTATAACAGGGAGACCACTGCCAGCCGCCACCACAAGCTGATCCTCACGGCCATTTTCATCGTGAATTTCCTCGCCATCCATCCCTTTCAGGATGGCAACGGGCGACTCTCCCGGGTCCTGACAACGCTGTTCTTGCTGAAGGCTGGATATCTTTATGTTCCTTATTGTTCACTGGAGCGAGTTATCGAGGAGAATAAAGACCGCTATTACCTCGCCCTGCGGCGGGCACAGGCGAGTCTTTACACCGGCAATGCCCATATAGGTGACTGGATCATTTTCTTCCTGCAATCGCTGAGGAAGCAGGTGGACGTTCTGGCAAAGAAACTTGAGCGGGAAAAGGAACTGCAGGCAACGCCAAAACTTACGCAGGACATCCTCGTTGCCGCCCGTGAGCAGGGCCGTGTGACCGTGCGTGAGCTTCAACGGCTAACAGGGGTAAGCCGCAACACCATCAAAGCTCACCTGAAAAGCCTCGTTGAAAAGCGACTCCTGACGCAAGAGGGAAAAGGGAAAGGCACATGGTATCACCCATGAGGGTGGCGTTGCCTTTGAACTTGAGGGGAGCGTGGCTTTGCCACAAGAGTTCATTGATGCAGAATGAGTTATGTCTGGATTGAAATGTAAGATGTTACGATGTGACCCCAATAGCAGGTTTCATGGCAATCCATGGTGGTGGGTGACCTGTGGTCAGGCGACGCTCGGGCTGGCGGCCGTTTTGGCCGCTGCCCCCATCTCCGAGCCTCAGGGTTCCGTCCGGCTTTTGGAAGAACGCGAATCGGGCCTTTCCCTTCTTGTAACGGCTCCGGGATTCAGTGTCGAGGTCCGGGAAAATGGGGCTGGCCGCTTTAGCCAGTTCCAGATTCCTGATGGCGGGTTTCTCCAGGCTGTCGGCAAGCCGGCCTTGCCGGTTATCCGGCGGTTGATTGTGGTGCCGGAAAACACCGGTGTAGCCGCCTCGTGGAAGGGCGGGGCGACGACACGCTCCCTGCTGGCGCTGGGGCTTCCCCTTCGGGTTATGCCGGCGCAACCGTCGGTGGCAAAGATTCCCGGCGCCGTGGAGGCGGCGGGTTTTGTGCAGGATGACGTCCTGTATGCCTCCGCGACGCTCTATCCGGCGTCGCCCGTTACGCTTACGGAAGCCGGAACCCTTTTTGGCCGGCGGATAATGGCGCTGGAGGTATGCCCCTTCGGGACGATCCCCGCCACTGGGAGTCTGATTGTATATTCCAATCTTCAGGTTACGGTGAGCTTCGCAACGCCGCAAGCCCGGAAGGTGGCAATAGGACTGAGCGCCTATGAACAGGCGCTGTTGCGGGGGGTTGTCCTGAATCCGCCCCCGCCGGAAGAGGCTCTGGCCGCCGCCGGGAAGCGCCTGCTGGTCATTGCTCCTCCGAACTTCACCAATGGTCTCGTTCCCTTTATCAGCCATAAGACAGGCCGGGGCTGGCAGGTGGAGTGTTTCACCACGAACGTTACTGGAAAGACGAGTGCCGGGATCCAGGCCTTCATCAAAGGCCGTTATACGAATTCAGCTACCCGGCCGGAGGCCCTGCTGCTGGTTGGCGGAAGCCGGCAGATCCCCTGTTTCAGTGGCGTTAGCCCGGCCTATCCGGCCACGGACCTCTACTATGGATGCATGGATGGTGCGGCCGACTGGCAACCCGAATTCCCCGTGGGCCGCTTCAGTGTCACCACTACCGGCGAACTGGCGGCTGTGGTTGCCAAGACTCTGGCTCATGAACAGGCGGTGTTGGCGCCTTGGATCAAGCGGGCCTTGTTCATAGCCAGTGTGGACAATCATGCGGTCTCGGAAGGGACGCATAACCAGGTTATTTCCGAAATAATGGCCCCCTTGGGTTATGACAGTGGAAAACTCTATTGCTTCAGTTATGGCGCTACGGCGGCCCAGCTCAAGACCAGAGTGAACGCCGGGTGCGTGCTGGGGGTCTATTCCGGCCACGGGGACGTGACCTACTGGTCGGATGGCCCCGAGTTTCGCGCACATGATGTCGCCTCGCTCACCAATTCCTGTTATCCCGTCATCTGCAGTTTTGCCTGCCTGACCGGCAGCCTCACCGATTACCAATGCTTTGCGGAAACCTGGTTGCGGGCGCCGGCCAGGGGGGGGGTCGCGGTTTTGGCCTCAAGCGTGAACAGTCTGTGGACAGAGGATGATATCCTTGAGAAATCACTGTTTAAAGCCCTCTTCCTTGAGCAACAGTCCGGGTTTGGCATGGCGCTCTGGCGCGCCCGACAGCTCTATCTGAGCCATTTCGGTCCCACATCCACAACACGGAACTATTTCGAACAGTACAACCTGTTTGGCGATCCCTCCTTGGAAATGGCCGGTCTGCCGATGCTGACCAATGGTATTCCGGTGGCCTGGTTCACCTCGCAGGGGATTACCAATGCCGACTACAACCTTGAATTAGGAGAGGATCGGGATGGGGATGGCATGACGGCCCTTCAGGAATATCAGGCAGGGACCCATCCCCGTGACGTGCATTCGGCCCTGCGCCTGGTGGGAGGGAGTCCCTCTGATGGGCGTATCACCCTTCGCTGGCTGAGCGCCAGATCGCTGGGGGCTCCAGAATCACCCTATCAGGTCTGGGCCTCTACCAACCTGTGCGGGGGGCACTGGGAAGTGCAGACCAATGCCCTTAACCGAACCCCTCCCACCAATCAGGTCATATTGGCCG
>JBIKMI010000349.1:0-2864 GCA_044359285.1 Kiritimatiellia bacterium | reverse complement strand
ATAATATAGGCGGCATACTCGTGACCCCGTTCCAGCGAAATCGGGGTATCCTTGGCCAACCACTCCCGGGCCCCTTTCTTCCAGGTCTTGTCCGTGCGCTGGTATTCCTTGTGAAAACCAGGGACAGTCCCGAATGGCGCCCACGGTCGGCACTGCTCAAAAAGACAGGTTGGCCAAAACCCCTGCGTCAAATCAAGCATTCCTTATTGGGCGGAACTCACTTTGTGAGAGAAGCGTCACCGAACCATGTCATTCGGTTGTATCGGAATCAGGCAGCGTGTGTTCGCTTTGGGTTAAAACAATACAGTTCGCCGATCTGTCATTTTATACTCACATTCTCGAACAGGCGTCCTGTCAACACGTTACACCGCGCCGAAAAATAGTGGCACGCACCGTGCTAAGTACAATTATTCATGAAGACGACATATATAGTTACCATGATCGCAATTGCCTGGCTGGCAACGATGAAAACGTCATTCGCAGGAAACATCGAATCGGGTCGGGCAGGAGCAAGTTTCGATGGCTGGTTTGTCAGAACTTTCGGAAATTTATCTTGGGAATCAGTAGTTATAGCAACCACGTCACCCGCAGATATCAGTTGGCAGGTCAGACGCCATGTCACGTATCGAACCACACCAGTGCTGACATGGGAAGATGGCCGGGAAACCTGGGATCGGGGTTACGGGGACTGCAAGGCTTTTGCTTGGTGCGTGGCCGATCTGTGCGAAGCCAAGAACATCGTGTGCTGGGTTGCGTTAGTTCGCCCAATCGGCGAGCACAACGGGCACGCCGTCACGATGGGGGTGTGGAAAGGAAAGCTATGGATGTCGAGCAATGGGATCTACGGCGTGTACGCGTCACTGGATCACGCGCTGCTGGCTTTGGATAACATCAAGGGATTCAAAGGCAAATCGCTTGAATACATTTCACTTTCGTTGATGTAATAACAAAAAAAGAAAATAGACTATGAAAACAACACTGCAGAAAAACCCGAATTACGGAACCACCATCATCGCTTCAGCCTGTCTCATCCTGTTGAGCCCATTGAGAGGACATGCTCAAAATGCGGACGAACAAGTTTGGACAACCTCTGGGGACGGCGATTTAAAGACGCTTGCCACGTTAGTGAAATCGGATGCCAAACTCGTCGCCGCCCAAGATCGCTACGGAATGCTTCCTTTACATTATGCGGCGAAGGCGGGACAAATCGAGACCATAAAATTTCTGCTCGAGAATGGCACCGATATTATGGCGCGGGATAATCGCGGCTGGACGGCGCTGCATCACGCCGTGGACAACAAACAAGCCGAAGCGATGGAGTTGCTGATCGCGCGCGGAGCGACCGTGGATGCTCGCAACACCATGCAGTGGACTCCCCTCCACCTGGCAGTGTTGAAAATGGACAAGACCATGGCTCTCGCGCTGATCAGGAGCGGGGCGGACGTCAATGCGAAAACCAGCCGTGAACTCACACCTTATAATCTGGCCGTTGACAGCGGAAAGCGGGACATCGTGGATCACCTCGTCGCCGCCATGGGCGACAGACTCCAACAAGCACTAACTCCGATGCTCGCCATTACCGCTTCAACCCAGGTAACCTCACGATAGGAAAGACGGCCGGTCTAGCGAGACGCGGACTCTATCCAACGGAAAACAGGGAACATGACAATGAACACAACACTGCACCGGAAATACCGGCACCCCGTCACCGCCCTCATCGCCGCAGCCTGCCTCATTCTGTGGAATCCCCTGCTGATCCACGCGGACGGCGCCGAGGAACTCCGGAAGGTTGCCGAGGCAGGCGATTTACAGTCGCTGACCTCACTTGTGGAGTCGAACGCGGCGTTGGTTTCCGCGTATGACAGTTATGGAAAATCTGCCCTGCACTACGCGGCGGAGGCGGGTCAGGTCAAGATCGTGAAGTTCTTGCTGACCCATGGCGCCGATATCATGGCGCGGGACAATCGTCTGTGGACGCCTCTGCATCATGCCGTCTACAACGACCACACCGAACTAGCCCGAGTTTCGCAGCGTTTAGGCGTTTTTCAGTAAAACAGTGTCGATTTGCGTTGTAAGTCATTGATGTGCAACAAGGGTTTTTCTGAATGATGAGTTGTAGTGCCCATAAATGCGGTCCCCCCATTGACGATGACAGGTTCCTTGCATTAGCCTGAGAGCATGTTTTTCAGACTTAAGACAACCCGTTCCGGTCAGGTACTGCGGTTAATTGAGTCTTACCGTGACGATGCCGCACGGCCACGCCATCGTGCGGTTGTGTCGCTTGGCAATGCGCCGATTGCGTGTACAGATTGGAAGCCGATAGCCAAAGCTGTTGAAGATCACCTCTATGGGCGCGCAGGTTTATTGGCGAGGAAATTGAGTGATGTTCATATGCAATGGGTCGACCGGATTGTCCGGCAGATCGGGAGTGAGGGTAGCTGGAAAGCTTTTGCCAAGCCGTCACACACGGGGGAGGTAATAGATGGCGTACGAGCCGAAGCCGTGAGTCATACCGACACTGCAGAACTGGGGCCTGTGTTGGTGGGGTGGACGATTTGGAAACGACTGGGCATGCCGGAACTGCTGAATACTCTTGGTTTTAATCACAGCCAGAGTCAGGCTGCGGCGATTTCGGTAATCAACCGGTTGGTCGATCCGGTCAGTGAACACAGCCTGCCAGATTGGTATCGGCGCACGGGACTGCCCGATCTGATGGGTAACCAATTGCGCGGGGCGGGTGATGATCGTTTCCATCGGGTCAGCGATCTTCTTTTAGCGCATCAAAAGGAGATCGAGCACCACTTGCGTGAGCGTCAAAAAAGTCTGTTTAATCTGGGACGTACGGTATTGCTGTACGATTTGAC
>JBIKMI010000348.1:0-2868 GCA_044359285.1 Kiritimatiellia bacterium | reverse complement strand
GCAATCGACGGAAACGCGCGGATGTTGCCCTGCGAGAAGACCATCGTGTCCACCTTGTTCATCATGCCCCGCGCTTCCTCGACGCGGGAACAGTCGATGCGGTAGTCCACCGTCACGGGTTCGCACCCCTTGAAGCCTTCGCGCAACAAGTCGCCGAACAGTTGAATGACCAGATAGTCGTCGCGGAACATCGGCTCGTCCAGCAGCCAGAAAGTGGTTTCCGGCGCGTACTGATACTTGTCGTTCAGGAAGGGCTGGAGCGCCGTCCGGTCGTAGCCCTTCTTCTTGAAGTGCTCCGCCATCTGCCTGCACACAGCCACGACGCCGTCCTTGTACTCCTGCGTGAAGTCGTTGCGGATATCGGCGTGCTGGGCCGTCTGGTCGAACTTGAACCCTTCGGCCAGCGTGCAAGGCCAGTTCTCGTAGAGGTTCAGGTAGAGCGCCGGCACCGGCACGCCCGCGCGCGGGCTCTTCGCGAAGGCGGCTCCGGTCAGCAGCGGCCCGAACGAACGGTCGAACTGCTCGAAGGAGACGACCCGCAAGGTCTTGCCCTTGCCGCGGACTTCCATCGCCATCTGCGGCACCGTCCAGTTGCCCCCATGGGAATTGGGCACGATATTGATGTTCAGCCGGTTCCGGTGCGCCAGGCGGTGCAGGTTGAGCGACCCCTCCCAGTCCTTGGCCGGCGGATAGGCATACCCGTTCATGTCACAGGTGAAGTTCAACTGGTCCGGCAGTTCGTAGTTCAGGACCGTCAGTTCCACGGGCAACACGATGTCCTCCGCCCCGGCCGCCTTGATGCGCAGGTCGCCACGATACGTGCCGGGCTCGGTCTTGTGCGGCACGAAAACATCCGCATACAGTGCCTGGACCTTCTGGTCCTTCACGTTGTTGAGCGCGTTGGGGATCGCCAGGGGTTCCGTCAGCGGCACCAGCGCATCGGGATACCAGGCGCCGGCCTTGTCCTTGAGGTTCCACTGCCAGAACAACTCAATATTAGACGCCGCAATACCGGCGCCGGCGGCAGCCGCATCATCGCCCAGCAGGCCCATCCACTTGCCGTATTCGGCTTCATCCTTGGCGCGCAGCGCCTCCATCTCCTGGAAGAATGCGCCCGGATCGCTTTGCTGCTTGGCCTTGAGCGAGTTGAACTGCTTGATGGCCTCGAAGACCTTGCCCGCGGCCGCCGCATCGCGCTTCGTCAGGTCGCGGATCATCGCCTGGAACTGAGTCGGCTTGGACTGGCTCGCGCGGATGTAGCGGGCCGTCTCGGCAAACGCGGTCTCCGGCATCAAGCCGGAAAGAGCAACCTCGACCCCGACGAGCGGCTTGCCCGTGAGGTTCTCGATGGCGATCTGGAAGCCCGCGAAGTCATTGCGGCCGGCCGTGAGGGTGACGCACTGCCGCTTGCCGTCCCACGCCTCGTTGCCGTTGCGGTACGCGCCCGCAGCCTTGGCGCCGGCATAGTCGCCCTCGCTCATGGCGTTGCCCGTCAGGGGGCTGATCTTCTCCCCCGGGGTGCAGGCCCACACGCGCAGCGCCGCGTTGCCCGCGGGCGTGCCGAAAGCCTTGGCCGGCTCGACGGAAGCCATCGTGAACTTCCGCGCTTCGCGCGTCTTGCCGCTGAAGATCACTGGATCGGATTCGTTACCAAACCGGTCATACGCCACCACGGCGAACGAGTAGTCGGCGCCCGGCTCGAGGCCCGCGACGGGAAATTCCTGCTTCGCGCCCGGGGCGCCCGGCCGCCACGTCAGGGTGCGCGGCAGGCGATTGGCCGCTGTCAGCCCCCGCGCCGTCAGCTTGTCTTTCGCCAGATGCACGCGGTAGCCCTGCACCTTCCCGCCGGCGGCGTCCGCCGGACAAGTCCACGACAGTTCCACGTCGCCGGCTTCCACGCCGGGTTTGGCCTCGGCGGCCTTCACCGCCGCCGGGGCTTTTGAAGGTGCCTTTTCGCCTTCGATCACCAGGAAGCAGGGCTTGCCCGATTCGCGGGAATTCAGGAAATGGTTCGGTTCCGGTGTGCGCCGGTAGGTGGACTGGAATTGCCGTTGCCCCTTCTCGTCGGCCACGGCCAGACCATGCGTATCCCCGTCGATCAGGAGCGCCTGGGCGATATCGAGCGGCAATTCGACGGAATAGTAATTCTGCCCCTTGTCATCCTTGGCCCAGCCGGTACCCACCGCCTGCCAGAGGCTGCCGCCATGGCCGAAGACCGCGCTCTTGAACGTGCTGCCGGCTCCCGCCCAGAGCGTGTCCGGATAGACGGCGTGCGTGAACGTGGCGCCGCCCTTGCTGGCCTGGCCCTGCTTGTCCAAGGGCAGTTTGCCGGGACTGCCCTTGCCCTTGCCCTCCTGCCAGTCCGTACTGATGGTGGTGACGCCCGCGACATTGATCACGCACTGCTCCGTGCGGCTGAGGTACAGCGTGGCCTTCTTGACCGCCAGGCCTTTGCACTTGGAGGTGTCGAACTTGAGCAGGGTGTATTCCTCCCAACCCTTGCTCTTCAGCCGCTCCGCGGCGCCCCAGTTCCAGATCTGCTCGTTATCGGTGGCGTCAACCCACTTCGAAACTTGCGTGTCGGCCGTGACCTCGCACCGGATGCCCGCACGGATGGGTTCGACCGTTCCGACCTGCTCCTTGAACGTCTTCGGCGCGCTCAGGATGCGGAAGTAAAGTTCACGCACTGCCAGGAAGTTTACCCAGGTGCGCAGGGCGTAGCCGGAGACCTTCAGGTTCTCCTCGGAGAAGTTGCCGCCATCGCCGCCGGAGGGATGCACGCCGTCGTCGCAGATCAGCGTCTTGTCCCAGGAATCGCCCGGCTGGCGTTTCATGATTTCGGCGTAGTAGTCCACCAGCGGGACATTC
>JBIKMI010000347.1:0-2870 GCA_044359285.1 Kiritimatiellia bacterium | reverse complement strand
CATCCGGGCCATGGCCGCGTCGCCGAATTCCTTATCGACCGGCTCCGCATCACCAATCGCCCCATTGATGAACAGTACCGGCGCGCCGAAGTCCGGCTCCACCCGCCGGGCCACCTCCCCCGGCCAATCGGCACTGATCTGCCCGCTCGCAAACATGAGCGTCGGGTGCGCCGTGTAGTTGTATAACAACGCCAGCGGCTTTCCGGCGGGCGTACGGAAGGCGAAAACGAGCAGTTCCCGGTCTATCGGGCCGGTGAAACCCTCCAGTTGCGCGACTGTCGCATAGGAGGTCATCAACCCCTGACCGTCCACCACGGCCAATCGGTTGCGGTTAAAAGGCGCTTCCCCGCAAGCAAGACCTAACACGGCGGGCTGCAGCGTCGCCAGGGCATCGGCCACGGAGCCCGCCACCTCGTCCGTCACACGATTCCAGTAGGCGGTTTCCTTGTTGGATGGCGCCGTGTGGGTATGGCTGGGGCACAGGAAGATGGCGTCATGTTCCAACCCGGTCACGACCACGATCTTCGCCCGCATGGCCAGCGCGAAGGCGGTATTCTGGATGTCGAGCGTGACCAGCACCACCTTCCGGAGCCCATCGTCCAGCACGAGGGTGCGGACAAAAAGATCGTCATGGATCGCCTTGAACGACGTGTCGTGCCAGTGCTTGCCGGGATGCCAGTCCGCCAGTTTGGCGGCAATGTCCGGCTGGCCGGCGACAAACGACTCCACGGGATTGATCAGTTCAGCAAGCGAGGGAGTTATTTTACGAGTTCCAACTCCAACGCGACATGTTGTTTTCATCGGTCTCCTGTGTCCTGTGTCATGTTTCCCCTTGAAGGACACCTTGTTCCGCGCCTGCGCGCATTACAACCGCGCCTGCCACTTGCCAGCCCAGACCAAATCGTTCGGCTTCCCCTTGAATGTGGACTCCCCCATGATCTTATCGACCACCTGCCTGATGGTCTCCGGGTTGCCGTGATACGCATTGATGTAGCACTTCACCATCGTCGCATCATGCAGATGGGTCGTGTAGTTCAACGACACCATGACGGTGGGCACTTCCCAGACGTACCAGGGGCACTCGTTGCTCATGGCCGTTTTCCATTGGATGCGGTAGTTGTTCTGCATGCCATAACCCGTGATATCGGCAATGATGAGCGCCGCATCGACGTTCTTGCGATACTCCAGAGTCCGCCCCTTCACGCGGGTTGTCCCATCGTTGACCGAGACCTCAAAGCCGCGCTTCCCAAGTTCGGCCACGAAGTAATCCCGGGCCTTGGTTCCTTCCGAACCGATGCCGCCGCTTTCCGCATGCAGGTAATACAGGCGTATGCGCTTGTGGGTTTCCGGACGAATCGGAAGCTGGTTCAGGGTGTTCTTGACCAGGGTAATGCCCTTGTCAGCCGCCTCGGCGCGCATCGCCAGATGCTCCGCGCAACCGACAACAGCCAGCTCGCCCGGCCCCTTCAACAAGGTGCCCGCTGCCTGCCTGACATGCAGGTTCAACTTCGCCTTTAACCCCAGCACACGGCGAACAGCGTCATCCAGTCGTTCGCCGGAGATGACCCCTGCCCTGTACCCATTGAGCATGAAGGTGAAGTCTTCCTCGATATTGTTGAAGAAAAGGAACATGTCACACCCGGCGGCAATGGCGCGCGGCACGTAATCCTCGCGGCGCATCGCGGACGACATCCCCAGCATATGGCTGGCGTCGGTGATGACCAGGCCGTTGAAGCCCAACTGCTCCTTCAACAAACCCTGAATCAATTCCTCGGCCAGTGAGGCCGGCATGATCTCCTTGTCCGCCAGCGCAGGATTCAGCTTCCGGGAGTAGCAGGGCAACGCGATATGGCCGGCCATGACCATCTCGACTCCGTTGTCAATATGGTGCTTGAAGACCCGGCCGAACGAGGCGTCCCACTCCGGCGGCGAGAGTTCGTTCACTCCCAGCACCAGATGATGGTCCCGCTCCTCGACGCCATCGCCGGGGAAATGTTTGATGCAGGTCAGCATCTCGCCGTTGGCGCCTGCGCGGTAGCCGTCGATATACGCGCTCGTGTACTTGATGACGTCGTCGGCGTTGGTTCCGTACGCACGGGTATTGACGATGGTGTTCCGCCAATTGAACAGGATATCCACACAGGGATCGAAGTTGGCGTTGGCTCCCAGCGCCTTCGCCTCGCGGGCCGACACATAACCGGCATGATAGGCAACGGAGGGGTCGCCCGCCGCTTCTGCCTGCGCACCGGAGGCGATGTAGGTGCCGTCAGAACAGGCGCCGTTGCCACCCGAGTCGCAATTGGCGGCAATCAACAGGGGTATTTTCGAGGCCGCCTGCAGGCTGTCCAGAAGCTCCTGGCTCTGCCGGGCCGTACAACTCTGCCACCGGGCCCCGCCGACATGATAAGTCGCGAGAATCTGGGCATTGGTCAAGGCATTGCCACTGTACGCGTCGGTATTCAGCCAGAAGAGATTCGTGAACAGTTGACCGATCTTCTCCTCGGGGGTCATCGCGGCAAGGGTGTCCCCGACCCATTTGATCTGGCTGGGCGTCAGGTGGTAGGGTTTTTGGGTAAGATCAACTAATTTTGGCATCGCAATCAACTCCTCAGGATATGAGACTCCAGGATCATGCCAGATCCGGGAAGCGGTCCCACGCTTCGCCGGTGAGCCCTTCCAGCAGAACCCCCACGTTCCATGGGTGATAATCGCACCCTGCGGCCCACGGAACCCCCGTGCGAAGGTTGTGCTGAATGACCAACCCGTCGGACGGACAGAACCGCTCGCAAAGCCACCCGGGCTTACCCCACCCGAAATCTTCCGATGGTCGGCACACGCAGCAACAGCCGTAGCGCACGGCGTCCTTGGTG
>JBIKMI010000346.1:0-2874 GCA_044359285.1 Kiritimatiellia bacterium | reverse complement strand
GTGAAACCGGCGCCCACCCCCTCGTGGATATAGGTGGAGCTGCAGCGGAAATTCAGGTGGATCGCACGCAATCGGCCTTGACAGCCCCATTGCAGGGGCGTGAGGCGTTTGAATCTCTGGCGACGGAAAAGAGTGGATTGACCCAGGGAAACATTCCGGATGGAGATCGTGCACGGGTGACACGACACTCCGTCAATTTGACAAAAGCCGGTTATCACATCGCTGGCGCCGGTGAACGCACCCCCTTTGACGTTCCGGGAGCGTCTGCACAGGCTACCCCTCACCCCGCAGGCAACACGAATGAACTCCCATCGGCTAATTCACGCTCAATGGCGATAGCCTTGGTGGATATGGGGGGCGCCGCGGCACCCGCGGCAAGCCTTTCGTCCGGCCGTGCCAGCGAAAATGGAGAATCTCGCCGCGCAAACGACAAACTCCAGCCTGCCTTGACAACCGGCAAGAACCCGGCCATCGGGATTTGGGCACAACCGGGCGATGCGGCTTTGTTGCAACGCCCGAACGCAGGGCGTGTTCTTTCCGGGGCGACAGGCACACACAACTCGCCCGCTGGCAAAGCAACTGAAATACTGATCGGAGGCTTGTCTGGCTCCATGGCCGCTGATGTGGATACGACAATGATCGAAAATCCGGGCTCCGCAGCAGGGGTCGGCTCAAAAGTTACGGATATTCTTGCCGGGCTGGCCCCGCAAATGGCCACGGCAGGCACAGGCACCCTTTCCGCTGGCAGTGAAATCCAGTCTGCACTCGCCCGCATCGGCCTTACACCTGAAAAAGCGGATGCTGGCATCTCGCAGGCGGGCGAGCAGGGTTCACGGTCACAGCTGTCCCTGCCAACCTCGGCGGTTGGAGGGAACATCAACGTAAGCCTGGCCGACGTGGAGGGCCTCACGGCTTCACAGCCACGCGGCAAAAAGAGCAGCGGCATCGGCCAGAATTCAGTATCATTGCTAAAATCCGGGTCTGAAGTCGGAAAAGAGGTGCGCTTGTCATTTGGGGAAACCGGCAGGGCACTTGCCGGGATAGACATGAGCCAGGGTGACAGCGCAACGGTTTCCACAGGACCGAAGACAGCAACAGAGATTACGGTCTCCAAGGCGGGCGGACAATTCATGCCGGATGGCTCATCGGCGGGTGGCGGGGTGATGGATTTCAATTCCGCAAGCATGTCTTCATCCGCGGGCAGGCCGCATACAAGGATGGATATTGATTTGAAAGCCGGTGGGAACGGACAGGGCCGGCACTCCGCTCAGCCAGGGGTTGGTGCCAGAAACAAGGAGACGCCACGGTTACTGATATCGGATGTCTTGACCTCCGTTCCGAAAACCGTTCCCGAAAAAGCGCTGTACAAACTCAGAACCCCGGAAAAACGCAAGGACATCATCCGTGAGCTTGGCGGATCCGTCAGGACTGAACAGGCCGTCGAAGAGGCACTCGTCTGGCTCGCCAAGGCACAAAGCGATGATGGTCGCTGGGATGTGGATGGATTCAAGACCCTCTCCCGTTGCGGTGGAGGGGGCGACCGCAGCGATGATGATGTGGCCCTCACCGGCTTGTGCCTGCTCTCCTATCTGGGCGCCGGGTATACGCATGTGAAAGGCGAGCACAAGGAGTCGGTTCGCAAGGCCCTCAACTGGCTTGTCGACGGACAGAAGGAAGACGGCAACCTGCAACGGGAAGGACAGCTGTATGGCCAGGCAATGGCCACTGCGGCCCTGTGCGAATCCTATTCCATGACGGGGGATCAACGCCTGGCGGACCCTATTAAAAAGGCGGTTGACTTCATCTTGAAGGCACAAAATCCAGAGGCGGGTTGGCGATATGAACCACGGAAAGAGAGCGACACGTCCGTGACGGGGTGGCAGGTGCTGGCCCTGAAGAGTGCCATGATTGCCGGCTTCAAGATCCCCCCGCAGCATTTCCAGTGGGTTGAAAAATGGCTGGATTCCGTGCGAGGCGGCAACGAAGAGGGGCTCTACGCCTATATGCCTGGACAAGCAGGAACACCCACCATGACAGCCGAAGGCTGGTTTTGCCAGTTGATGATGCAAGAAAATACCCGCATGCGTGGCCAGGGCGAGACCATCCCCTATCTCATGGCCCGTTTACCGGTGTGGTCGCCAAAGGACCACACCGTGAACCTGTATTTCTGGTATTACACCACACTTTCGCTGCACATGTCAGGGGCCCCTGAGTTTGTCACCTGGAACAAGGCCCTGGTCCAGGCGCTGTTGACCGGGCAGGTTATGAAAGGTGCCGCCAAGGGCAGTTGGGATCCGGTGTGCGTGCTGGGTGAACGCGGCGGGCGGGTTTACACCACCGCCACGGCGGCATTATGCCTGGAAGTATACTACCGCTACCTGCCGTTCTACAAACAGTGACACGCTTCTATTTATCTGCCGGGCGGTTGATGTAGATTTCAATCCGGCGATTTACCAGGTTGCCGTTGACCCCATCCGGTTTTTCAATTGGCATGCTGAATCCACATCCTACGGCTTCCATGCGTTTAGTGGCGATATTCCATTTGTCGCCTGACAAATAATCACGGATCGCCTCAGCCCGCTTCTGTGTCAGGCTTTTGGCCTGACGCTCGGAAGAGGATGCAAGCGGTTCGCAATGCCCTTCGATTCGCGCCGTGACGTCAGGTCTGTCTTTCATGAGCGTTCCGATCACATCCAGCTGTTCATAGTATTGCGCCATGAGTTTTGAACTGCCCTCGGCAAATTCTATGTGCAATACATACTTCTCGCGATCGCCAGATTTGTTTTTCGGATCGGGGACCACCGGGGAAGCCACCCGCGTGGTGGTCTCGCCGCCCGCAGGGGGGGCTCCGTAAACCTCACCCCCGGGCCTTGC
>JBIKMI010000075.1:0-10784 GCA_044359285.1 Kiritimatiellia bacterium | reverse complement strand
AAGCCACCGGACATCATCACCAGGGCGGAAATCTTCTTTTCGGTTGTCATCGGGCTCTAATAGAGAAAGCGACCCCCTTAGGCAACACTAATCCCGAGGCTAATCTCTACCTGGCGGGCGGTGATTCCCTGGAGACTCAGGCGTTTTTGGCGGCTGGTTTGGCCGGAGAGGAGGGTGATCTGGCGCTGAGGGATACCGAGCGTCTCCGCAAGAAACCCGATGAGGGCCTGGTTGGCTTTGCCATCCACCGGTGGAGCCTGTAGGCGGATTTTCAGGGCATCGCCATGCAGGCCCTGTATTTGGGATTTTGAGGCCCGTGGGGAGGCGTGGACCTGGATAATCACGCCACTCTTACTGTCTGTAATCCAACTCATGATGGCGTTAGGGCATGGCCTCGTTACGATCCTTGATCTCTTTTTCGTTGGCCACCTTGATTTGTTCCTTCGCCCTCAATCCGGCCTCCACGTAGGTTTTCCCGGTAAATCCATCCACGACGGTCTGGACCGCTCCTTTTCCAGGGGGGGTGCCAGTCGGCTGGGTTTCCGGTTTTCCGCATCCTGACAAGGTCAGTCCCAACGCTACCAAGGCTATCCCGGCGTACTGGAGTGTCTTCATGCGTTGATAAATACCACAGATATTTTGCGAATTGTAGATGAAAATATGAAAAGGCTTGAAACCAAGGGGGGGGGTATCGTATTCTCTATTCGTTTTTTTGTTAACGAATAGACGAACGGGTGGGGTGAATAAATTGTCCCGCTTTAATTCCTGAAAGGAAAATGTGTGTCATGGCTGATTCTAAGAAAAACATGATCATGGTCGACGGTAATCAGGGTGTGGCGAATGTTGCCCACGCCACCAATGAGGTTGCCGCCATTTACCCGATCACCCCCTCTTCTGCGATGGGTGAGTGGGCTGATGAGTATAGTGCCGCCGGCCGTAAGAATATCTGGGGCACTGTTCCTCAGATCGCCGAGTTACAGTCTGAAGGGGGCGCCAGCGGGGCCGTTCATGGTGCCTTGACCACCGGGGCCTTGACCACCACCTTTACTGCCTCCCAGGGCTTGCTCCTGATGATTCCGAACATGTACAAGATTGCCGGCGAGCTCACCAGCACCGTGTTCCACGTCAGCGCCCGCTCACTGGCCTGCCAGGGGCTCTCCATTTTCGGCGATCACTCCGATGTGATGGCTGTGCGGCAGACCGGGTTTGCCATGCTGGCCTCCGCCAGTGTGCAGGAAGCTCAGGATTTCGCCCTGATCGCCCAGGCCGCGACGCTCAACTCCCGCGTGCCGTTTGTCCATTTCTTCGACGGCTTCCGCACGTCCCACGAAGTCCAGAAGATCGAGGCGCTCACCGATGAGGTCATGCATGCCATGGTGACCGACAAGATGGTCTTCGCTCACCGGAACCGCGCCTTGACGCCTGACCGGCCCCAGATGCGCGGCACCGCCCAGAACCCCGATGTTTACTTCCAGGGTCGTGAGACGGTGAACAAGTATTATGATGCCTGTCCGGCCATTGTCCAGAAGGCCATGGATGACTTTGCCAAGTTGACCGGCCGCCAGTACAAGTTATTTGACTATGTGGGCGCCCCGGATGCCGAGCGCGTCATTGTGATCATGGGCTCCGGTGCCGAAACGGTCCACGAGACGGTTGAAGCCATGGTGGCCAAAGGCGAGAAGGTGGGCGTGCTCAAGGTTCGCTTGTTCCGTCCCTGGGATATCAAGGAGTTCGTCAAGACCCTGCCCGCCACCGCGCATTCCATTGCCGTGCTGGACCGCACCAAGGAGCCCGGTTCCATTGGTGAGCCGATGTATGAAGATGTCCGCACCGCGATTGGTGAGGCTCAGAGCGAGAAGCTCATGCAGGGTAAATTCTATCCGCTGGTCATCGGCGGTCGCTACGGCCTGGGTTCCAAGGAGTTCACGCCGGCCATGGTGAAGGCGGTCTTCGACAACCTCAGCGGGGCGAAGAAGAATCACTTCACGATCGGTATCAACGACGATGTCACGCACACCAGCCTGTCGTTTGACCCCTCCTTCCAGCTTGACCACAAGGGCCGGTTCGAGGCGATGTTCTACGGACTGGGTTCGGATGGCACCGTCGGCGCCAACAAGAACTCGATCAAGATTATCGGCGACGACACCGACTTCTCGGCGCAGGGCTATTTCGTGTACGATTCGAAGAAGGCCGGCACCATCACGGTCTCGCACCTGCGGTTCGGTCCCGGCCTTATCCGGAGCCCGTATCTGTGCACCAAGGCGGACTTTGTGGCCTGCCATAACTTCTCTTTCGTTGAGAAGTACGACATGCTGGCCAATGCCAAGCAGGGCGCCACGTTCCTGCTGGCCAGTCCCTACAGTGCGACGGAAGTCTGGAACCATCTGCCGGACGAGCTGGCGCAGCAGATCATCGACAAGAAAATCAAATTCTTCGTCATCGATGCCAACAAGCTGGCCGCCGATCTCGGGTTGGGTGCGCGTATCAATACGCTCATGCAGACCTGTTTCTTCTCCATCTCCAATGTGCTGCCCCAGGCGGAAGCCATTGATGGCCTCAAGAAGGCGATCAAGAAGAGCTACGGCCGCAAGGGGGATGATGTGGTCCAGTCGAACTACAAGGCCGTGGACGCCGCCGTGGCCGCCACGCATGAGGTGAAGGTGCCCGCCAAGGTCGCTGGTAAAGTCAGGATGCCGGCCGTGGTGCCGGCCGATGCCCCTGAATTCGTCAAGACGGTGACGGCCACCCTGATCAAGCAGAAGGGCGATGACCTGCCTGTCAGTCAGATGCCCGATGACGGCACCTGGCCGACCGGGACGACCCAGTACGAGAAGCGCAACATCGCGGTGGAGATTCCCGAGTGGAATTCAGACCTCTGCATCCAGTGCGCCCAGTGCTCGCTGGTGTGTCCGCACGCGGCCATCCGCGTCAAGGCCTACGACCCCAAGACTCTGGAAAAGGCACCCAAGACCTTCAAGTCCTGTGATGCCAAGGGTAAGGAATTCGCCGGATTGAAGTTCACCGTGCAGGTCGCTCCCGAAGATTGTACCGGGTGCGGCGCCTGCGTGTGGAATTGTCCCGGCCGTGAACGCGATAAGGTGACGAAGCAGGAGACGGGCAAGCGGGCGATCATGATGGCGCCCCAGCTTCCTTTGCGCGAGAACGAGGCCGAGAACTTCAAGTTCTTCCTCGCTCTGCCTGAGACCGACACCAAGCTCTACAAGAAGGACACCATCAAGGGCAGTCAGTTTGTTAAGCCGCTGTTTGAGTTCTCCGGTGCGTGCGCGGGTTGCGGCGAGACCCCCTATATCAAGTTGCTGACCCAGCTGGTTGGTGACCGGTTGTATGTGGCCAACGCGACGGGCTGTACCTCGATCTACAGCGGTAACCTTCCCACCACGCCCTACACCAAGCGCGCGGATGGGTGCGGACCGACCTGGGCCAACTCGTTGTTTGAAGACAATGCCGAGTTCGGGTTCGGGATGCGGCTGACCGTTGATAAGTTCAACGAATTCGCCCTCGAGCTGGTGGACAAGATTATCGGGGGCGCCTGTGGCGATGCCAAGATCGATAAGGATCTGCTGGCGGCCATCAAGGCGGCCGATCAGTCCGGTCAGTCCGGGATTGAAGACCAGCGCGCACGGGTGGCGGTGCTGAAGACCCAGTTGAACGCCTGCCCGTGCGACCTGTGCGCGCAATTGGCCTCCCTGGCGGATTACCTGGTCAAGAAGTCCGTCTGGATCATCGGCGGCGATGGCTGGGCCTACGATATCGGGTACGGTGGCTTGGATCACGTGTTGGCGTCCGGCAAGAATATCAAGGTGTTGGTGGTCGATACGGAAGTCTATTCCAATACCGGTGGCCAGGCCTCGAAGTCGACCCCCATGGGCGCGGTGGCCAAGTTCGCGGCGGGCGGCAAGCCTACCATGAAGAAGGACCTGGGCATGATCTCGATGACCTACGGGAACATCTATGTGGCGCAAGTGGCCCTGGGCGCGAATCCCGGCCAGTGCGTCAAGGCGTTCATGGAAGCCGAGCAGTATGATGGGCCTGCGATCATTATCGCTTACTCCCACTGTATCGCGCACGGGATTGACATGACCTCCGGCATGCAGGGGCAGAAGGATGCCGTGAATTCGGCGCACTTCCCGCTCTATCGGTTTAACCCCGAGCTGACCGAGCAGGGCAAGAATCCGCTCTCGCTTGACAGCAAGCCGCCGACCATGACCTTCAGTGAGCATGCGATGAAGGAAAATCGCTTCCGCGTGCTGAAGCAGATGAATCCTGACCAGGCGAAGAATCTGATGGCGATTGTCGATAAGAAGATCCTGGCCAAGTACGATATGCTGACCAAGCTGGCAGGAATGGAGCCGTGCAGCGGCTCCATCGCGCCCAAGGCCTGATCGGCTGGCAAAGATAAGGAAGACAGGCTGTAGGCTGTTAGACTGTTAGGCTGTTAGGGGTTTAATACCTGATAGCCTAACAGTCTACAGCCTACAGTCTTTTTAGGAGTATGCTCAATCAACCCCAGTTCCGACCGCCTGCCGAGGCGGAGAGCCTGATCCTTCAGGTGGATCAGGGGTGCCCCTATAATGGGTGCACGTTCTGCGGCATGTACAAGCAGGTACGCTATCAGCGTCGCTCCCTGCCGGAAATCCGTAAAATGATTGAGGTGGAAGCGCGGGGGAACCCGGCCGTCAACCGGGTCTTTCTGGCGGATGGGGATGTGATGCGACGCCCGTTCGAGGAGCTCGAAGCGATCCTGCGGGAACTTGCCGCCAAGTTCCCGCTGCTGGCCCGTGTGAACACCTACGCCACCGGTAGGGGGATAACCGAGAAAACCGGGGCTGAGCTCCGGGCCCTGCACGCCCTCAAGCTGAATACGCTGTATATGGGGTTGGAAAGCGGTGATGCCGAGACCCTGCGCCGGGTGAACAAAGGTGAGACGGGCGAGGCGATGGTGGAGGCTGGCCGACTGGCCCAGGCGTCGGGCTTGAAACTGTCTGTCATGATTTTGCTCGGGCTAGGTGGCTTTGAACGCACGCGCCCGCATGCTCTGGAAACCGCTACGGCGCTCAACCGGTTGCAGCCACGGCTGCTTTCGGCGTTGCGCGTGGTGCCGGTTCCCGGGACCGGACTTCACGCTGACGTGGTGGCCCATCGTTTTCAGCCCTTGACCGAGTTGCAGGTGGTTCAGGAAATGAGGGTGTTGGTTCAGAATCTGGAGCTGACAAATACCCTCTTCCGCGCCAATCACACCTCCAATCCCATCCCGCTGGAGGCCCGCTTGAACCGGGATAAGGCCCGGCTGTCCGCCGAACTGGATGCGTTAATTGCCTCCGGCACCCTCGATCGCCAGTCGCCTGGCCACATGCCCTTGTGGCTATGATTCCTTCCTGCGCTTATGGCACGAAAAAGAATTTGAACAGAAGCACGCAGAGCACGCGAAGGAAGATTTTGTTTCGCCTGCGGCGCCATTTCTTTTGGGGTTGAATTTAATTGCAATCATTGCGGGTGCGGCGTACTAGCGGCACCTGCCTTTGCGGGCTTTGCGTGCTTCTGTTCAAAACTCTTCGGATTTTCCTGTATGAGCGGCGAGGGGGAGCTCAACCCAAAACACATTGCCGGCCTCCGGCGCGGCTTCAATGCCGACCCGGCCACCGTGTGCTTCAGCGGCCAGTTTGCAGAACGGAAGCCCCAGCCCGGGGGAATATCGGCCTTTCCCGTTGAGGGCGGAATGGGCCTGGTCAAGTTTTGAAAAAACGAACGGATACTCCCCGGCAGGAATCGGAGGGGCATTGTCGGTGACATTAATCCTGATCACGCCGTTGATCTGTTGGGTGCTCACGGTGATCCGGCCTCCCTCGTTCCGCGTTGCCTTGATGGCCGCGGTGACCAGGTTGGTGAGCAGGCGCCGGACCAGGCTGACACTGATCATCGCGGTCGCCGGCCCCGCCGACTCCAAGGTCAGGATACGGGACTGGCGCAGGGGCTCCACATTTTCGATTACCTGAAGGCATAAATCAACGAGGTCACACTCCGTACGATGAAGCTCCAGACTCCTGCTTTCCATCTTGTTGATGTCCAGTATGGAGTTGATCAAATCGATCATATAGTTTGTTTGGGCTTGTGCATCGCGAAGATAGGTAGCGACCTCGGGGGAGTTCTGCGTCGCCTCCGCGGCCTTGATCAGTTCGAGATAGCTCCCGATGTTCCAGAGCGGATTCCTGAGGTCATGGATAATCAAGTGGATAAGGTTGTCGCGCAGCTGTTCCAGTTCCTGCATGCGTCGCAAGATGTGCCGCAACCGCTCCCGTTGCTTCCGCAGATCCAGATGAATGGAAACACGGGAGAGAACTTCGTCAATTTGAAAGGGGCGTGTTATGTAGTCAACGCCACCGGCGGCGAAGGCTTTGACCTTGTTGTTCACTTCGTGTTCCCCGCTTACGAAAATGATGGGAATATTCGCCGTGGCGGGCTCCGCTTTAAGGCGCCGGCAGAGTTCAATACCATTAATATCCGGCATGTTTACATCAAGCAGGATCAGGTCGGGTGACTGATTGCGGATAGCCTGAAGCGCCAGTTCCCCGTTGAGGGCGGCCCGTGTTTTGTGTCCCTTCATTTTCAGCAGGGAGGCCAGAAATTGAAGATTGGCGGGAGTATCATCCACAATGAGGATATCCGCCCCGTTCCCGTTTTCAGTGTTCAATTTCATAAGCGGTGAATCTATCCCAAAATAATGGAGTCGCCAATGATTTCCTGTTTATTCCCCGCCTGTGGGTGTGCTAGCATTGCCGGCTATGAACAAGGACCTTGAAGAAGTATTGGTGGTGGAGCGGGCACTCGTTGAACGGATCGGCATGTTCCAGGGGCTGACGCTGGATACGGGCCGGTATCTTCCGGAGTTATTGAATCCCCGGAATTACCGCTTTGTCCCCCGCCATAAAGCCGAGCAGGACGACTCCTTGAAGCAGTTGATCCCGTATTTCCTGATCTGTCACGAAAACCGGATCTGGTGCTATGTCCGGGGAAAAAAATCGGGCGAGGAGCGGCTGGTGGCAAAGGCCTCCATCGGTATTGGCGGCCATATGAATAATGAGGATCTGGACTTGTTTGACAACATCTATGACCGGGCGGCCATCCGGGAACTGGAAGAGGAAGTGGTGCTTCCCCGGGGCTACACTCACAAGGTGGTCGGCTTGCTCAATGACGATCTTACGCCAGTCGGCCGGGTCCATCTGGGCGTCATCCACATCCTGCGTTCCCCCTCGCCTGAGGTGAGCAAGCGGGAGGGTGTAATAACTGAATCCGGGTTCCGCACCATCAGTGAGCTCAAAGCCATGTATGACCGCATGGAGACCTGGTCCCAGATCTGCCTGGACCAGATCGATGGCCTGCTCGCGCAATAGAAATCCAAATTAAGAAAAGCGTTTGAACAGAAGCTCACGAAGCCCGCGAAGAAGAAATATTACGGGATTTGTATGCGGCGGGTACTCCGCATACAAATCCCGTAACAGGTTCTTAAGGAATCACGGAAAGCATTCCTTGCGCTAGTCTCTCCGTCTCGTTTTGTTCTTCAATTCACTGGCGTCCCATAAGGACGCCAGGGTTAATCGTTATGGGTTAATGGTTATTGGGCAAAACAAGACAATCGAAGAATGAAAATATCGGAAATGGCACAGAGCAGAACGCTCAGGAAATCCGTGTATTCCCCAATAACTAACAACCAGTAACCAATAACCGGCGTCCCTATGGGACGCCAATGTCTTCAATTCACGAAAACCCGTTTTGCGATTTTTGATGGATGGCGTAATCGCCAGACACAAAAATCGCAAAACATTTATTTCTTCTTCGCGGGCTTCGCGATCTTCTGTTCAAAATTCTTGTCTGGACTTCTTCATTTCTCAATTAGTGGTGAAGTCTTCTTCGGCGCTTATTTCAAGCAGCCGGCCAGCCGCATGTTGTTGGCAATCCGCGAGGCAACCGGCTCATCGGTCACGACGAACTCCTGTCCGGTAACCTGTTCATAGGCTTGAATGTAGCGCTTGGCGGCTTCCACGCGGACTTCCTCGGTGAGCTCAGGCGGGATCCCATCGCCCCGGAATCCCTGTGCAACCAGCCATTCCCGGATGTACTCCTTGTCGATTTTACGCTGCTCCTTGCCTGCCTTGAACAGGGCTTCATAGGTGTCCGCAAACCAGTAGCGCGACGAATCCGGCGTGTGGATTTCGTCCGACATCACCAGTTTTCCGTTCAGCTTGCCGATTTCGTACTTGGTATCCACCAGGATCAGACCCTGCGAGGCCGCGTGCTTTACACCCAGATCAAACAATTTGAAGCACAGGGCGGCGGCGGCATCATAGGTCTCAGCATCAATCAGGCCCTCCTGGATCGCCTCCTCGCGCGAGATGGGGCGGTCATGCTTCTCGTGCTTCGTGGTCGGGGTGAGAATGGGCCGGTCCAGCTTCTGGTCCTTCTTCAAGCCTTCCGCCAGCGTGTTGCCGCAGAAGTAGCGGACCCCGCGTTCATAGTTGTACCAGGCGGAGGTCTTGGTCACACCCGTGATGTAGCCGCGGACAATGAACTCCAGCGGGAGCTGTTCGCATTCATGCACGATCATCACGTTGGGATCCGGAATGGAGATCACATGGTTGGGGATGCTGGCCTTGGTCTTTTCAAACCAGAAGGCGGCCAGCTGATTCAGGACCTGGCCTTTGAAGGGAATCGTGCCGATGATGCAATCAAACGCAGAAACGCGGTCGGTGGTGACGATAATCCGCTGGCCCTTTTGGAGATAGCTTTCACGGACCTTGCCTTGTAATCGCTCGCCCAGGCCGGGAAAGTTCGTTTCATTCAGCGTATTGCTAATCTCAGCTTTGATGCGGTCTTCCGTGATCATGGGTGTTTTCTCCTTTTGTTGGGAATCATACTCAGGTCTATTGAATCAGGCAAGCAGAGTCAGAATGGCGGGTGCTGTATCCCAGCCGCGCCGGATGCGGAAATAGTCAAGGTGCCGGGCGGCCAGCGACCGGAATTCAAGCGTGAGGGGACGCACGGAACGCGGGGAGGCCGCGGCCCCCAGAATAATCGTGGCACTGACTTCCATCCCCTTTAGCCCCAGGAATCCCTTGCCCGAAGTGGCATCCCAGACATCCGCAAAGGTGGCGAGAACAATCCGGATGCGCTCAAAGAAGATCATTTCCATGCCGGCATCACGGGAGGTGATGAGCTGACGCGTATCCAGCACCCAGACGGTTTCCCGGCCACAGGCGATCCAGGTGGCTGGATAGATGACCCGGTTGCCGAATAACCGGATGCGTCTGGCTAAAACCCCTTCGCCGGCGGCATCCAGGGCATGCGCCAGCAACTCGCGCGATTGGCGGGGATCCAGTTCCTCGGGAATGACTTCGATTTGATCCAGATACAGGGCGACCCCCTGTGCGGCTTCGGCCAGCGGGAGATGCGAGGCCAGGGCCGGGTTCCCGCACAGGGTGGGGACATCCGTCAGCAGGCGGTCGGCAATCTTGGCGCGCGTGGTTCCAGTGGAATGGGAATCCTGCCAGATCATCAGCGCGTAACCATCCCCTGAATGGCGTTGATGAACTGGTTCACATCCTTGAAACGGCGATACACGGAAGCAAACCGCACATAGGCGACTTCATCGATCTTCTCGAGCCGCTCCATGACCTTTTCGCCGATGATGTCGCTCGTCACTTCCCGTTCAAAATCATTGCCGAGCTCGGTGATGATGCTGTCGACAATCGTTTCAATATCCTCAAGGCTGACGGGGCGTTTTTCACAGGCCCGGGCAATGCCGTTAACGAGTTTTTCACGGGACAGCTCTTCGCGGCGACCATCCCGCTTGACGATATGAAGCGCCACCTTGACGACTTCCTCGCGGGTGGTAAACCGATGCTCGCAACTCACACAAACCCGGCGACGACGGATCACGTCGCCACTACGGGAGGCCCGGCTATCGATTACTTTGTCTTCACTATGACCACATCGCGGACAACGCATATTTCTCCTTGAATGGCTGTTGGGCATGCATAGTAAGAGAAAAAGGCAGGGCGGTCAACAGGCGGAAGCGGCCCGGTCCGGCAAGCAGAACATTCTTGAGGGGAGCCAGGCCAGTGGCACATCAAAGGAGACGGAGCTGAAGCTCACGAATGTGGCCCGCGCCAGTCTGGAAGAGCTTCTGGAAGATTACCGGGATTACCTGCGTACGGTCAGGCAACCGCTTTGGGCGAAAGACAGCAAAGAGGCCTTGTTCGTCCGCAAACGGGGAAGTGTCGCAAATGTCTCCTATGAAACCTTTCGTGAATTCATGGAGACTCGACCCGGTCACGTGGTCGCCAACATCCAGATCTGTCTCATTCACCAAACCAATTTTTTGCTGGATCAACAGATCCGGCGGCTTGAGCAGGACTTTCTCAAAGAAGGCGGACTCCGCGAGCGCATGACCCGTGCCCGGCTAAACTATCGCGCCAGGCAATGACACGCAGTCCCATATTTCCCGATCCATCCGTCCTTTGCGTCCCCTAAGTCCCATTCTTTAACAAATTGCTCAAACCATAAAACAGAGTTTGAGCAAGCATTAGCCCGGCGCTTTATCCAGGCCATTCCCAGTTGTTTCTTCTTCAGTCTCGGGCGACGGTATGGGCGCTGGCTCCAAGACCGGCGGGGCTTCCACGGCTACTCGCCAGACATAAAATCGCCAAACATTATCTGGATTTCCCTGATTTCCTTAATCAGTGGTGAAGTCTTTTCTTCGCGATCTTTGC